>NZ_JARBCJ010000288.1:0-2607 GCF_028803055.1 Mumia sp. | reverse complement strand
CTCGTTGCCGATGTACCAGTAGAGCGTGTCGGCCGGGAGCTTCGTCAGACCCTCGACGTCGGTGGTCCCGAGGCCGTAGGCGGGGTCACCCTCGATGCCCGGGATCGTGGTCCACGGGTTGGCGAAGCCGAGCTCCTTGAGGAGCGCGCCGAGCTGCGAGCCGTCGAGGTACGGACGGACCGAGACCGCGCCACCGGCCTCGTACGCATCGCTGAACGCGACCGGCTTGCCCGCGAGACCGGCCTCGTCGACCGCCTTCTTGGTCTCGTCGAGCTTCTTGTCGAAGTCTTCCTTGAGCTTCTTCGCCTCGTCCTCGGTGCCGGTGGCCTGCGCGACGAGGTCGACGTTCTTCCACATCTGGCCGAGCGGATCCTTCGCGTCGCCGCCCGGGACGACGATGACGGGGGTCGTCTTCTCGATCTGCTCGATCGCGTCGCCGACGAGCTGGTCGGTGACGAAGACGGCGTCGAGGTCGAGGCTGGCGAGGGTGTCGAGGCTCGGCTCGCCCCGCGTGCCGATGTCGGTCGCGTCGTCATCGAGCTCGACGGACTTGTCCCAGGTCTTGAAGCCCTTGATGTCGGACACCGCGGTCGGCTGGACGCCCAGCGAGATGAGGTACTCGACGGTGTTCCACTCGGTGGAGGCCACCTTCTTGGCGGGGCCGTCGAGCGTGACCTTCTTGCCGCGCGAGTCGGTGATGGTGATCTTCTCGCCGCCGTCGGACGAGGCGTCGGCGTCGTCCTCGGTGGTGCCGCAGGCGCCGAGCGCGAGGGTGAGGGCTGCCGCGGACGCGACGAGCAGGGTACGGGTGGGCTTCACGGCCTGGGTTCTCCTTCGATGGGGGTACGCCGTCAGAGGGTGACGGCGATGGTGGGACGAGCGTGGTGGCGCGCACGGGCGCGGGTACGGAGGTGGCCGTCGTGAGGGTCGACGTGCACGTCGACAGTGACCCCGTACGCGGGTGAGAGCAGCTCGGTCGTGAGCACTTCCTGCGGGGTGCCGACCGCGGTGACCCTGCCCTCGACGAGCAGGACGACCTCGTCGGCGACCGCGGCCGCCTGGTCGAGGTCGTGCAGGACGATGCCGACGGCGATGCCGTGCTCGTCGGCGAGGTCGCGGACGATGTCGAGGAGCTCGACCTGATAGCGGAGGTCGAGGTACGTCGTGGGCTCGTCGAGCAGCAGCACCGGGGTGTCCTGCGCGAGGCAGCTCGCGAGCCAGACGCGCTGCGCCTGTCCACCCGAGAGGGTGTCGACCCCGCGCCCGGCGAGCTCGGTGACGCCGGTCATCTCCATCGCGCGCTCGACGATCGCGTGTCCGTCGGGATCGCCGCCGCCCCACCGCGAGCGGTGCGGGTGACGGCCGTACGCGACGACCTCCCGGACGGTCACGCCGCCGGGAGCCGAGCGCGACTGCGAGAGGAGCGTGAGACGGGTGGCGAGCTCCTTGGCCTTGAGGTCCGTGACGGACTCGCCCTCGCACAGCGTGATCTGGCCGGCGGACGCCTTGTGCAGGTGGGCGAGCGTCCGCAGGAGCGTCGACTTGCCGCTGCCGTTCGGACCGATCAGCGCGGTCACGCGGCCGGGGACGAGCGCGATGCTCACGTCGTCGACCACAACGGCCGAGCCGTACGCCGCGCAGACGCCGTCAGCGGTCAGCTCGGGTGCGCGCGGGTTGGTGTCCACCTAACAAAGGTAAGGCATACCTATGTAACAAGGGAATCCCAGGCTGTGATTTCAGTCCGGCGAGTCTCTAAGCCGGGCCCACCGCGATCCAGGTCGGCGCCGGGGTCGCGAGCCGGCCCGTGGGTGCACCGAGCTGCCCTGAGACCCCGAACTCGTACGAGGCGATCGCAGCGGAGCGCTCTCCGGCGACGAGGACGTAGCCGCCGACCACGGCGAAGTGGCGTGGCCAGCTGACCCCTGCAGGCGTCTCGGCGACACGAACGAGCGATGCGGATCCGGTGTCGAACACCGCCAGCGAGTCCGGCCCGCGATTGGAGACGACGACGTGGGCGCCCTCACCGGTCGTGGCGATCTGTGCGGGATAGGTGGTCTCGTGACTGGCCGTCGTCCGGACCTCGGAGATCACCTCGGCGACGGTCTCGTCGGCGATCCCGTCGGAGTCGCCTCGCTTCTCGAGGTTCAGGTGCAGCAGCGTCGCCGACAGCTCCCCGATCACGAGCACCCCGGCCCGGCCCGGGTGGGAGACGACCTGGCGGGGGCCGGTTCCCGGAGGCAGCACCCAGGCGTGTCGTCGCTCCAACCGGCCGTCGCGGGTGATCGCCAGCGAGGTGAGCCGGTCCGTACCGAGGTCGACACAGAGCACGTTCTCACCGGCGACGTCCACAGCGACCATGTGCGGGTGCGGGGCATCCTGCCGTTCGGGGTGTGGACCCGAACCAGTCATCTGCACGCGGTCGACCGTCGCCTGCGGTCGTCCGTCCGGCGCGAGTGCGACGAGGGAGACGGTGCCGCCGAGGTAGTCGGCCGTCAGCAGCCATCGGCCGTCGCGGGTTACGGCGGCATGACACGGCGTTGCGCCGGTCGGAGCCGTCCCGATGACCTCCATCGCACCGGACTCCGCCACGGTGACGGCGGTGATACC
>NZ_JARBCJ010000287.1:0-2679 GCF_028803055.1 Mumia sp. | reverse complement strand
ATCGACGGTCGGATCTCGTTCTTCACCTACGAGCCCGAGACGACCGCCTGACGCGTCTCAGTCCTGCGCTCGCGACGCCCTCAGGGCAGCGCCGATGATGCCGGCGGAGTTGCCGAGCCGTGCGGCCACGATGGGCGCGCGCAGGTGCAGGAGGGGGAGGAACTTGTCGGCGTGCTTCGCGACTCCTCCCCCGACGATGAACAGGTCGGGCCAGAGCAGGTCCTCGAGCCGGGCGTAGTAGCGCTGGAGACGCTCGGCCCACTCCTCCCACGAGAGGTCCTCGTTCTCACGCGCGGCAGACGAGGTGGACTTCTCGGCGTCCTCGCCGTCGATGCGCAGGTGGCCGAGCTCGCTGTTGGGGACGAGGTGTCCCTCGTTGAGGATCGCCGTCCCGATGCCGGTGCCGAGGGTGGTCATGATGACGAGACCGGACGTGTCGCGCCCCGCGCCGTACTCACGCTCGCCGATCCCGGCGGCGTCGGCGTCGTTCAGGACGACCACCTGCCGCCCGAGTCGCTCGGTGAGCAGGCGGACGGCGTCGGTGCCGATCCAGCTGCGGTCGATGTTGGCGGCCGTACGGACCAGGCCGCGTGTCACGACGGCCGGCAACGCGACGCCGACCGGGGCCTTGCGGTCACGGTCGCCGAAGTGGTCGACGATCTCGGCGATGACGTCGACGACCGCGTCCGGTGTCGACTCCTTCGGGGTCTCGATCCGGAGCCGCTCAGCGGCGAACTCGCCCTTCTTCAGGTCGACCGGCGCGCCCTTGATGCCGCTGCCGCCGACGTCGATCCCGATCGGACGGGTCTCTTTTGCCATGGTCACCAACGTGCCACTCCGACCGGCGTCGCGCAGGCTCAGGCGGAGAAGAGGCCCTGCCCGACGTACTCGCCGCGCCGGACGCCCGGAGGGATCGCGAACAGCCCGGAGCCGGTGTGCTGGACGTATTCCTGCATGTCGTCGAGGGTGGCCAGCCGCATCTGCACCGGGACGAAGTGGGTCGCGGGGTCGACGACGTAGGCGAGGAAGAAGAGACCGGCATCCATCCGGCCGATGTCGGAGCTGCCGTCGACGAAGTTGTAGCCACGGCGCAGCATCTGCACGCCGCCGTTGTGGTCGGGGTGCGCGATGCGGACGTGGGCGGCGGGGTCGACCAAGGGCTTCCCCTCGCGGCCGGCCCGCTCGAAGTCGGGCTGGTCGCGCTCGACGCCGCCGGACAGCGGCGCCCCCTCAGACTTGGTCCGGCCGACCACGCGCTCCTGCTCACGCAGCGACTGCCGGTCCCAGGTCTCGATCGTCATCGTGATGCGCCGCGCGACCAGGTAGCTGCCCCCGGCCATCCACGGCTGGTCGGCGTCCTCGCCGACCCACACGTGGTCGGCCAGAGCGTCACGGTCGTCGGACTTGACGTTCATCGTCCCGTCCTTGAAGCCGAACAGGTTGCGAGGCGTCGCCTCGTCTCGGGTCGTGGTCGACGTCTTGCCGAACCCGAGCTGTGACCACCGCATGCCGACGGTGCCGAAGCCGATCCGGGCAAGGTTGCGGATCGCGTGCACGGCGACCTGCGGGTCGTCGGCGCACGCCTGCACGCAGAGGTCACCCTCGCTGCGCTCGGGGCGCAGGTTGTCACCGGGGAAGTGCGGAAGGGGATCGAGCGCGGCCGGCCGCTTGCCGGACAGGCCGAACCGGTCGTCGAAGAGCGAGGCCCCGAAGCCGAACGTCAGCGTGAGCCGCGACGGAGGAAGGTCGATCGCCTCGCCGGTGTCGTCCGGCGGGGCGTCGTAGTCTCCGGACGTCGGCCCGGAGGGTCCTGCGCCGTCACCATGCATCATGCGGGCGGCGGCGTCGGTCCACGCGCGCAGCATGTCGACCAGTGCCGCGCGCGAGTCGGTGGTGACGTCGAACGTCGCGAAGTGGAGGCGATCCTGCACGGGCGTGACGATGCCCGGCTGGTGCGCGCCGTAGAGGGAGTACGCCGCCGCGGCACCGGCGCGCTCGGTCTCGACGGCCGTCGCCCGCCCCGCACCGAACCCGACCGCAGCCGCGCCGACCCCGAGAGCGGCCCCACCGCCGATCAGGCCGCGCCTGCTGATCCCTCGTCGCTCCTCGCCCATGTCCTCACCTCCGATGCCTGATGCCCCTGTCTCAGACCGTCGCGGCGGCGAGCCGGGACAGCGGCTCGCTCAGCGCGTTGACGGCGTCGGACAGCGCCTTGACCTGCTCGGTCGTCAACTGGTCGTAGGCGACGAAGCCGTCACCGTCCTTGTGCTCGTCGAGGAGCGCCTGGAGCGCGTCGAAGCGCTCTGCGATCTGCGTGGCGAGCGCCTCGTCGTTCTTCTCGACGATCGGCTGCACGCCCTCGAACGCGACGCGCGCGCCGTCGACGTTGGCCTGGAAGTCCCAGAGGTCGGTCCGCGACCAGTACTCCTCCTCGCCGGTCACCTTGCCTGTGGCGACCTCGTCGAGCAGGCCACGGGAGCCGTTCGCGATCTGGTCGACGGAGTACGTGAGGTCCTGGACCCGGTCGTCGAGGGTCTGGGTGTTGGCCAGCAGGTCGTCGGCGTACGTCGACCGCTCCGCGCGGGTCAGCGGCTCGTAGCCCTTGGCCCGCTGCGGCCAGAGGTCCTTCTCGATCAGGTGCCACCCGGTCCAGCGCTGGCCCGGCTCGAGGTCGGCCTC
>NZ_JARBCJ010000286.1:0-2683 GCF_028803055.1 Mumia sp. | reverse complement strand
GGCGTCGGCGAAGAACTCGCTCGAGACCACCACGCGGCCCCGCCCCGGGATCGACGCGACGAAGCGCTCCCAGTCGCTGATGTCGAGCGGCGGCTCCCCGAGCATCGGCCCGTGACCGGTGACGGCGACGACCGCCTGGATCGGCGTACGACTGCGGCCGGGGTAGCGGACGCCGTGCTCACGAAGGGTGGAGGATGCCGCGAAGAATGCGCTCTGCACCGCAGTGGTGCCCGTCTTGTGGGGTCCGACGTGAAGAAGCAGGCCGTCTTCTGGCAGAAGCAGGTCACTCATGTCGTCCGATCCCCCCGTCAGGACTTGCTGCGCCGTTCCGTCAGCCTGCGGCGGAGTAGACCCGCGAGCTCGCGGGTCGTGTAGTCGTCGACCGGCTTCCATCCGCGGACCCGTCGCGCGTCGACCTTCGGCTCCCCGGTCTGGGCCATCGCGCCGATCATCGCGAGCGACGCCACCTCGGGCGAGACACGACGCGCCGAGTCGGGTTGCTCGACCGCGCCGGCCGGCGCAGGCGGCGCGACCAGCGTGTCGAGGTCGCCGACGACCCGGACATCGGACTTCCGCAGGTTTGCAACCATCGTCTCGGTCAGCGCCGCGACCCGGTCCTGCGCCCAGGGAGGCGTCACGATCTTGGCCTCGTCCTTGCCGGGCTGCCGCGTCCGCAGCTCGTTGACGACGCCGTTGCGCAGATAGTGGAAGTGAGCCGAGGACGGCCACCCTGCCTCCCTGTACAACCGGTTGAAGTCGCGAACGACCTCGATCTCACCAAGAGTGAGCGAACGGTTGGAGAGATCCTCCTGGAGCTCGAGCAGCCCGGCGGGAAGCCCGACGAGCTCCTCGAAGACCCTGAGCACGAGCTCGTGGTCTCGCGGGTCTAGGACGACCACGGTGACGTTGTCGGCCCCGACGACGTCGGCCCATCGCTCGGCGAGCTCGTCGTGGCGGTGACGTACCCAGAAGGTCGGCGTCAGTCCCTTGCGCGGGGTGTCGCTGAACATCTCTCGCAGCCATGCGTCGTACGAGATGTCGTATCCCGTCTGGACGTACTGCTGCCACTGCGACGGAATCAGCCGATCGAGCGGTCGCAGCGTGAGGACGACGTGGATCTGCTCGCGACCGATCTCGTCGACGATGCGCTCAACCTTCGGTGGGCGCGCCTGCGCGAGGTACTCGCTGCTGAGGACGACGCGCTGACTGCCGGCGGCCTCCATGTCGGCGAGCAGCGCCTTCCACGCGGACAGGTCCGGCTCCGGGCCGCCGAGGAAGCCCCTGCCACCGACGGCGGCAACCACGGCGAGCATCTCGTGACGTCGCGAGCCTGCGTAGTGCACACCGTGCTGCTCGAGCTTGGGACGAGCCGCGTGGAACGCGGCCTGGAGCGAGGTCGTCGCGGTCTTGGGCGGGCCGACGTGGACGAGTCGGACTCCCTCGGGAAGCAGGAGGTCACTCATCGCTCGCCTCCCACGCGCAGGAGTCTGCGGGCTACGACGCCGGTCAACTGGACGACGCCGAGCTGCGAGGGGGGACGGCGACCGACGGGCAGGTCGTGCGCGTCTTCGGTCCGGGCGTCGGTGGGGTCGGGCACGAGCGGCGCGGGCCCCTCCCGCAGGGCCTGGGCGACCACGTCGGCGACCGCGGCGGCGACCCGCTCGGGAGCGAGCGTCGCGGAGTGAGCGTCGGCGTCACCGCCGTCGTCTGCTGCGTGCCACGCAGCCGCGAGCCGCCGACGAGTGTTCAGGCTCCAACGCCGCTCGCGAGCCTCGTCGTCGACCCGCCGCAGCACGTCGCTGTCGGCTGCGGTCGCAGGCCCCGTGCCGGCAGGCCCCATCGTGTCCAGCTCCTCGCTCGCTCGCGGCGCGACCGGGCCTCGGTCGGCGTCGGCCCACGCACGTGTGGATATTGGTCGGGATGAACGAAACCACAGGCTACACGCAGGACGTCGAGGATCCGGACGGCCTCGTCAGTGGTTCACCCGCGGCGAAGGACTCGCCCCATCCGTCGGCGTCCGCGACGGATCAGTTCCCGCACCAGCATCGACGTGGGAAGCGGCTTGAGAACGCGGCCGGATGAGACGGCCGCCGCCTGCTCCACCTCCGTCGCACTCTGGTGCGCCTTGAGGACAGCGAGCGCCAGCCGTCCCGCGATGTCTGGCGGAACGTCTGGTGGTGGAACTTCGTCCGACCCGGAGCCGTGCAACGACAGGACGCCTAGGTCGCCGATGATGCGCACGCCGGACGCGGCAATGTTCGCCGCCGCCTCGGCACCGATCTCGGCCGCTCGCGCGACGGCCCAACCGGGAGTGGGAACGGGCACCTCGGACTGCGTGGGGGCGCGTTCCTTCACCACTGCCCCGACGGTGGTGCGTGCCATGCGTGCATGGAGCGCCCGATCCTGGCCGTCCGCGAGATAGGCCGCGTTGTAGGCGCGCAGGGCTTCGGCCTCCTGGAAGGTGAACGACCGGTTCTCGCCCCCTGCGTCGACAAGGGTGCCTTCGGGCAGCCCCAGCATCCGTTCGAACGTCCGGTTCAGCATCCCTCGGTCGGATGGATCGAGGACGATGACCGTCACGTTCTCAGTCCCCGCTGCTGCGGCCCATCGCTCGACCAGCTCGTCGTGGCAGTGGCGCTTCCAGAACGATGGGTTGACCCGCGAGGCGACCGACCTGTCATCG
>NZ_JARBCJ010000285.1:0-2694 GCF_028803055.1 Mumia sp. | reverse complement strand
CCTGGGTGACGGCCAGGTCACCGTCGTGGCCGGTCAGCTTCGTACCGGCAGGCACACCCGTGTTAGACGAGCGTGGCCGGCCACCGGGCCGCGGGACGCGGCTGCGCTGGTTGGGAAGGGGCCGGACCCAGGCCCGTGCCGGCCGGCTCACCGACGTCGCGGAGCTGGGGCAGCGAGCGAGAACCCGGCCAATGAGGCGCCGCTCGCCCGGGTCCACACCGAGCCGCCACCGGTACTTCACCGCGACGTAGCGGGCGGTGTAGGCGCACGTGGCGTGGCGTGGGCGCCAGCGGGTGACATCACGGCCGTGCTTCGCACGCTGTGCCTGCTTGGTCACCACGACCACCGTCTCGGCGTAGCCGGTGTCGTTGGCGAATGCACGACGCGTGGCGCGGTTCCACCTCCTCGCGCCCGACCTCCAGGCCTCACGGAGCGGAACACGGCGGTCGACGGCCACGCGCGACGCGCGACGGACCGTCCGACCGTCGTACTGGGATCGCCACCGACCGCTGACCACGGTGCAGGCTCCCCGCGTGCGAACCTTCGCCGTCGAGCGTCGGGAGAGGATCATGTCTCGCTTTCCGCAGCCTTTGCCACGGCGAGTCCAGCCGCCGAACTTCGATGCGCGGTAGCCGGCACGCGCCTCTCGGCGCACCGGGAGTGCACGCAGGAGGGTGGCCGCGCGGACCCGCACTGGACGGCGGGCCGAGAACCCAGCCGGAGGAGCTCCTGGGACCGTCGTCGTCGCCGTCGGCTCGCTCGGTACGAGCGCCGACGCCGTCGCCGGCGGCGGACCGAGGAGCGCGGCCACGGTCACGCAGCAGGCAAGGATGATAGTTCGCATTGGGCGCTTCCGGGTTGATTTGTCCCTTTGCGTCCATCCTCATCCCAAAGGCATCCGTCCGCAGTGCGGATCACTCGACCGTGGCACGCTCGTACTCGACGACGACCGTCTGGGGTCCCTCCCGCCTGCTCGCCTCTCGGAACCCCCACCCCTCCACCAGGCGGCGTTCGGCATCGGCGTCGGGATAGCCGACACGCCGGATCAGCCAGAGGCGGGAGCCGGCTTCAGCCCGCACCTGGGACTCGGCCAGCGATGCAGAGAGACCTGTCAGGTCGTCGGTGTCCGTCGGAGGTGTGCGTAGGGTGAGATCTCGCAGACCGTCGAACGCCTCTGGGTAGGCCATCGCCACGAACCGCATGGTGCGGGCCACCGGCCACGACCGCGTCGGGTCGCGGGGTGCGAAGTAGACGGCGTCCCCGTCCTGACGACGGGCCTCGACGAAGGACGCCGCCTGCTCCCAGTCCGCCCCGGACTTCGCGTGGGGTGTTCTCTGGGATACGTACACCGGCACGGTGAGAGCAACGACCAGAGCGACAGCGGTCCACTGCCGGCCCCGGGTGCCGAAGGTCGTGAGTGCCCAGCCGATCAGGAGGGCGACCCCCGGCGCCGAGAAGGCAAGATAGCGGGAGTTGTAGAGAGAAGGGCTCATCGCTACGGCGAGAGACACGAGCACCGTCGTCGGCACGACGACGGCGGGCAGCGACCAGGCGAGAACCTGACGGCCCACGGGCGACCGCAGCCCGCGTCGCACCGCGACGACCACCAGCACCCAGCCGACGGTCGCCAGCGCCACCGACGAGACCATCCACCACTGTGCGGGCTCCCATGCCGAGCCGCCGCCGGCGCCGGTGAGGCTGGTCGGCGTCTCGCCGAGCCAGTACTGGTTGACGACCACCTGACGGCCCAGCGTCAGGAGGGAGTCGTCCGGCGTGCCGAGCTGACCGCCCTGGCCTCCCGCCGCCCAGACGAGGGGTGAGACCAGGAGGGCGCCCGATGCGGACGCCGCCAGCCAGCGCAGCAGGTGCGGGCGTGCGATGAGAGCCACGGTCACGCCGTGAGCGAGCACCGCCAGCGCGGCGTACACGTTCAGTGCGACGAGGACCGCCGCGCCGAGCGCGTACGCGGCCCACAGCCCACGCCGTCGGTCTCCGCGGAGGAGGGTGAGGAGGAGCACCGTCAGCCAGACGGCGACCGCGGTCACGAGGGCCGACGACCGCGCCTCGATGCCCATCCAGGTCACTCGCGGCATGAGGGCGAAGATGACCGCTGCGAACGCCGCGTGCCGAGCGCCTCCCAGAAGGCGCCCGAGCACGTACACGCCGGCGGTCGCGACTCCGACCGCCAGCACGCTGGGCATCCGGAGGGCGAGCGCCGACTGCCCGAACACCTCGACCCATCCGTGCATGAAGGCGTACCAGACGCCGTGGACGGCGTCGAGGTTGCCGGTCAGCTCGCGGAGCTCGGTCATCGACAACGAGGCGGCGTACGAGGTGGCGGCCTCGTCGGTCCACAACGACGGTATCCAGGAGCCGGCGAAGGCGACGAGAGCGCCGAGCGCGCCCGCCACCCACGGCGCGCGCCGGCTGCCGCGTTCGACGGACGAGGACTCAGGCGTCGAGGTGACCGGTGCGAGACTCATGGTCCTGCCCCTCACCCACGACGCTGCTCAGCGCGCGCCGCAGCATCGTGGACGACGTGTGCACCGTGTAGGGGAAGTAGACGACCTCCACGCCGACGGTGGCGAAGTCGCGCTCGAGCTTGTCGCCCTTGGGCGTACCGCGCCAGTCGTCTCCCTTGAAGATCCGGTCGAAGCGAAGGACCTTCCAGGTGTCCAGCTTGTCTGGCACGTC
>NZ_JARBCJ010000284.1:0-2695 GCF_028803055.1 Mumia sp. | reverse complement strand
GACCTGGGTGGGAGGCGTGGTCGGCCGGGGTACACGGAGGATGGCACCGCCTGGCGGGGTAACCATCCCGAATGCACGACACGTCTCCGTTCCGGTGCTTCGCGCGCGGTCTCGCCTTTGCCCTGTGATGCGACAGTGGTCGCGTGAGCTTCGACCAGCAGCCGGTGGTACGAGTATCGGCGAACCCGGGCGCGCCGCTGCCCGACGACTGGGCCGGCGACATCCCCGCTGTGAAGCAGCTTCTCAGCGAGGGCCTTGACCTCGCACCCGGCGTGACGTTCCTCGTGGGTGAGAACGGGTCGGGCAAGTCGACGATCGTCGAGGCCATCGCCGTCGCGTACGGGTTGTCGCCTGAGGGTGGCACCGCCTACGGGCATCACCAGACGCGCCGTACGGAGTCAGATCTGCACGGCTCGCTGTTGCTGCAGCGAGGCATCGGATCAGGGCGGTGGGGCTTCTTCCTGCGCGCAGAGACGATGCACGGCTGGTACACGTTCCTCGAGGACAACCCGGGCAGCGGTCCGGACTTCCACGCGATGAGTCACGGGGAGTCGTTCCTCGCGGTGCTCGAGGCACGCTTCAACTCAACGGGTTTCTACGTGCTCGACGAGCCGGAGGCCGCGCTGTCTTTCGCGTCGACGCTGGGGCTGATGGCGCGCCTCGACGACCTCACGCGCTCGGGCGCACAGGTGCTGTGCGCGACTCACTCGCCGGTCCTCGCCTCGCTTCCCGCCGCGCGGATCATCGAGGTCGGTCCCTGGGGTCTGCGGGACGCTCGCTGGGAGGAGCTCGAGCTCGTACGCCACTGGCGTGCATACCTCGAGACGCCCGAGCGGTACCTCCGTCACCTGCTCGACCCCGGCGGCTGACCAGCGCCGCGAGTGCCTGCGCTCGAGGAACGGGCGAGCCACCCGGATGGTGGACGGGTGGACATCGAGGGTGCAGACTGCCCCCGTGATCGACGACGACGCCTATCTGGCGCAGCTGCAGAGGATCTTCGACGCGAACGACCCTGGAATCGGCATCGATCGATTCACCGGGTACGGCAGCGAATGGCGTGTTTCGGGCCTCCGTGTGGTCGCCAACGAGGATGGGTTCGACGACGTCGACGTCGATATTGAGGTCAACGGGAGCGGTGCGGACGGGCCGCTGCAGGTGCGGTCGCAGGTGCTGTTCGATCGGCAGTGGCGCAGCGACGCCGGGTATGAGGATCCGGCGGTGTTCGCGCCATACCTCGTCCGGGAGCTCGATGGGAGGATCTACGGTCTTGTCCGCGATCGCGACTCCGATGTCGCGGGCACACTCCCTCCGGCCATCGACGGCGCCACGCGCGACGAGTGGTGGGCCGCTCTGCTCGACGATCTGAGTGGTGAGGCCGTCGTGGCGCGGGAGGTCGGTCCGGGGACCATCGAGGTTGAGCAGCTCGACGAACCCACCACGTGGGTCCATGTGACCAGTGACCAGTGGGCCCGGTACGTCTCCGAGCACGGGTGGGATCAGGCTACGGAGGACCTCGCGACGACACGGTCTGCGCTGTGGGAGGAGCACACGGTCCTGTTCCGAGGGCGCCTGTGGTGCTCGATCCGCGCGGAGCTTCCTCCCATCAGCCAGGAGCAGGACGAACGCTCCAAGGGAATCCCGCCCGAAGAAGGGAGGATGGCCGGGGGCTATTGGGTGGCGGTCGACGGGCGGGGGCAGGAGCACCGCTTTCCCGAGATGCTCGAGGACGAACCGGGCGGGTTCGCCGGTGTGGTGCGGCGTCAGTTCGATCGGTTGCGGCGGCGCTGCACGGACTGTCGGACGACACCCGGCTCGTGGTCTCCGAGCTGCTCGGCGACCTGCGCGGCGCGTAGCGGGAGGTCCCGGAGTCGACGTGCGTGATCGTCCACGGCGGCTCGGAGGAGCTGCGCGCCTTCGAACCCGTGTAGGTAGCCATCTGCCGGCACGACTCACCGCGCGCGTCTCCCGCCTGCGAGACATCGAGTCCGGCTTCCGGCCACGGACGGGCCGTGGTGGTCAGCTGGCTCACGTCAGCGTGGGTGCTGCCTTGACTCCTAATCTGAATGATTAAGACTGGGCCGGTACGTGGGCCGATGAGTCCCCGCGTCGAGGACGGTCGTACACCGCATGAGCCAATTCCTGCTTTCCGTCCCGCACGACTCCGATGAGGAGCCGACCATGGAGACCATGGACCCGGCTGAACTCGAGGCGGCCATGGCGGCCACCGGCGCGATCATCGAGGAGCTGACGTCGACCGGAGCCTTCGTCTTCGCGGGTGGTCTGATGCCGCCCTCGAGCGCGATCACGGTCGACAACACCGGCGAGTCGCTGAGCACCGTCAACGGCCCGTTCGTGGAGGCGCCGGAGTACCTCGGGGGCTTCTGGGTGATTGACGTCGCCGATGAGGAGGCAGCCCTCGGCTGGGCTGCCCGGGCGTCGAAGGCCCTCGGCGGCCGGATCGAGGTCCGGGCCTTCCAGGTGCCGGCGGGGGAGTGAGCTCGGTCGCCGAGCGGGGTTCCCGAGCTGGCGGTCTGCGATCTGTACCGCTAATCGGCTCTCACGCGTCGGGTGCCGTATGCCCACATCGCGATCTCGACGCGGTTGCGGGCGCCGAGCTTGGTCATCAACGAGGCGACGTGGGTCTTGACCGTGCTCAGGCCGACGAAGAGCTCCGTGGCGATCTCGGCGTTGGTCC
>NZ_JARBCJ010000283.1:0-2720 GCF_028803055.1 Mumia sp. | reverse complement strand
GCCTCCAAGAACCGCGACCACTACATGGTCCTGCGGGCCGACCGGGACATTGTCGACATCGCCGACGTGGTCCTCGAGCGGGTGCAGCCGTTGCTCGGCCACGTCGAGCGGGCGATCGCTCCGATGCGGCCACCGCCGCACGGGTCACCGTTCGAGAGCCGTGCTCAGACCGACGGCGCCGACAGCGCCGCTGAGGCGTCACGCGTCGACCCGGTGGACCCCGTCGACCTCGAGGAGCGCGTCGAGACGATCGACGAGGCGTTCACTCCATACGACACGGTCTCCGAGGGCGGTGACCCGTCGTACGCCGACGCCGACGAGATCCGGGCCGACGACCGCGGCGGTCAGCGGTGAGCGTCTGGGACGACCTGGTCGGGCAGGACGACGTGGTGGTGATGCTGAAGGCCGCGACCGCGTCGGCGCAGGAGCGCCTCGCCGGCGGCCCCGGACCCGCGATGACCCACGCCTGGCTGTTCACCGGACCGCCCGGCTCGGGTCGCTCCAATGCGGCGCGCGCGTTCGCCGCCGCGCTGCAGTGCGAGGACGGTGGCTGCGGCCACTGCCGGGCGTGCCGGACGGCGCTGGCCGGGGCGCACCCGGACGTCTCGCTGGTGAGCACCGACGGGCTGAGCATCGACGTCGCCGAGGTGCGGGAGCAGGTCCGCCTCGCCGCGATGCGTCCGTCGGACGGTCGTTGGCAGGTCGTGGTGGTCGAAGACGCCGACCGCCTGACCGAGAAGGCGGCCGACGCCCTCCTCAAGAGTCTCGAGGAGCCTCCGCCGCGCACGGTGTGGATGCTGTGCGCGCCGACGGCCGAGGACGTGATCGTGACGATCCGGTCCCGGTCGCGGCAGGTGGTGCTCCGTACGCCGCCGGTGGCCGCGGTCGCTGCGATGCTGGCCGCACGGGAGCAGGTCGCCCCGGAGCTCGCGCTGCAGGCAGCCCGTGCCTCGCAGGGTCACGTCGGACGGGCCCGTGCACTGGCGACCAAGGAAGCCGTGCGCGAGCGTCGCCGCGCTGTGCTCGCCATCCCAGGTTCGCTGACGTCGCTGGGGGCGTGCCTCGATGCTGCCGCGACCATCACGCGGACCGCGCAGGCTCAGGCCGACGAGGTCGCCGAGCGGCTGGAGGACGCCGAGCGTGACGGGCTCAAGATGGAGTTCGGTGTCGAGGACCGCGGCCGTCGCCCCGCAGGCTACGCGGGTCGGCTCGCGGCGCTGGAGAAGGACCAGAAGCGTCGCCGTACCCGCATCGCGCGTGACTCGATCGACGGTGTCCTCATCGACCTGCTGTCGTTCTACCGCGACGTCCTCGCCGCCCAGACCGCCCCCGGCGCGGAGCTCGTCAACGCCGACGTGACCGACACGGTCCGTCGTCTCGCCGGTGCGGGCACCCCCGAGCAGACCCTCGCGCGGATCGAGGCGATCCTCGCCTGCCGGGAGGCACTCGAGGCCAACGCGGCGCCACAGCTGGCGTTGGAGAACCTCCTCCTCCAGCTGCGCCTGTGAGCTGACCCGTCACACGCACGAGGCGTGAGCGCTGTGGATGACGTCAGCCGGCTCGGGGGATCGTCACGTACGGTGGCTGCACGCCCGATTCCACGCCGTCCGAGGGAGATCACCAGTGCGTCGTCGCAGGATCGCCGCCGTCATCGTTGCGGGTCTTCTCGCACTCAGCGCGTGCGGCAGCGCCGAGGACTCGCGTGGCACCGACCGCACCGACGGGCCCTCGACCACGTCGTCGCCGAGCGCCGACGACACGATCGATCCGGAGCTCGCACCGTTCTACGAGCAGCGACTCGACTGGGCCTCGTGCGGGCGCTACGAGTGCACCAGCGCCCAGGTGCCGCTCGACTACGACGACCCTGACGGTGAGCGGATCACGCTGAAGCTCCGCCGGCTGCCGGCCGGTGACCCGAGCGCACGACGCGGATCGTTGTTCATCAACCCGGGCGGACCGGGTGGGTCCGGTGTCGACTACGTCGCCGCCTTCACGTCCATGGCCAGCGACGACATCCTCGACGCCTACGACGTCGTGGGGTTCGATCCGCGCGGCGTCGGGACCAGCACGCCGCTGGAGTGTGCCACCACCGCGCAGCTCGACGCCTACGTCAACACCGACCCGACGCCCGACGACGCCGCGGAGGAGAAGGCGTTCTACGACGCGGCCCAGACGCTGGGCAAGCGCTGCGAGACCGACTCCGGGCCCCTCGCCGCTCACATGTCGACCGTGGAGGTCGCCAAGGACCTCGACATCCTCCGTGCCGCGGTCGGCGACCCGTCGTTGACCTACCTCGGCGCCTCGTACGGCACGATGATCGGCGCGACCTATGCCGAGCTGTTCCCCAAGCGAGCCGGCCGTCTCGTCCTCGACGGAGCGATCGACCCCTCGATCGACTCCGAGGGGCTCAACCGAGGACAGGCCGAGGGTTTCCAGACGGCGCTCCGTGCCTACCTCGAGGCCTGTGCCAAGGAGAGCGACTGCCCGCTGGGCGACAATCCCGACGCGGCCGAGCGGCGCCTGTCCGGCTTCCTCTCCGACCTCGACCAGGACCCGCTCCGCACGTCGACCGCCGACCGTCCGCTGACCGAGGCGCTCGGGTTCTACGGCATCGCGGTCACGCTCTACAACGAGGACTACTGGGAGCTCTTGACCCGTGCGCTGCGCCAGGCTCTCAAGGGCAACGGGACCCAGCTGCTGTTCCTCGCCGACCAATACCT
>NZ_JARBCJ010000282.1:0-2736 GCF_028803055.1 Mumia sp. | reverse complement strand
TCGGCGAGGACCTCCGCGATCGCCTCCAGCCCGACCCGCTCGACGACCATGTTGGTCGCCTCGTTGGAGGAGACCACGATCATCCGCTCGAGGACGTCGCGCAGCGGCATCGGGTCTCCGGGCGGGGCCATCCCGTGGTCGACGTCGTCGGGGACCAACCGGTAGTCGGGGGCCTCGGGCACCTGGCTGCTGAACGTGTCTCGGCTGATCAGCGTGTCGTCGAGGGCGAGGTCCCCGGACTCGACGAGGCGGACGGCGGCGACCAGCGGTGCCAGCTTGATCGTGCTCGCGGCATAGAACCGCTCCGTGGGACGGCGTTCGGCGAGCACCTCCCCGGAGGCCGTGGCCAGTCGGTACGCGATCACCGGTGTGCCGTCGCTGTAGGTGGCTCGCAGCGACATCTCAGACCTCCGTCCGCAGTGCCGCCGCCCGGACGACGTCGGCGAAGGCCGTGACCAGCCCGCGTGACTGACGCTCGTTGTCGTCGGCGTCGGCCTCCGCAGACTCCATCAGCGCCACGCGGTCGTAGCCGTCGGCCGCGAGAGCCGCCTCGTCCCACTGGGCGAGCCGCTCAGGGCCGACCTCGGGATGGAACTGCACCCCCCAGGCGCACACGCCGACGCGGAAGGCCTGCACGCGGCAGACCTCGCTGGTGGCCAGAAGGTCGGCGCCCGCGGGGAGCGCGGTGATGCTGTCGCTGTGGTTCTGGATCATGAGCAGCCGGCCTTCGTCGGCGAACCCGCCGAACACCGGGTCGTCCGCCGCGACGGGCAGCAGGTCGACCGAGCAGGATCCGCGCTCGGTCTCACCGGAGCGCTCAGTCACCCCGCCACCCGCGCAGAGGGCGAGGAGCTGGGCACCGAGGCAGATGCCCAGCAACGGCACCTCTCGCTGCAGCGACTGCACCGTCAGCCTGCGTTCGTGCGGGAGCCAGGGCGCATGGTCGTCGGCATCGGGCCTGAACCCGCCGCCGAGCGTGACGAGGCCGCCGTACCCGTCGAGGGACGCCGGCAGCTCGCTCCCGGCGAGGACGACGGGGACGACTCCCGCCTCCGTGAACCAGTCGACGAGGCGGCCGGCGTGGCTGGTCGGCGAGTTCTGGACGACGAGGACCCTCGGGCCCTCGTCGTCGGGCAGCTCAACGGCGGGCGACATCGGCGGCGAAGTGGCAGGCGGCGTGATGATCGGGGGACTCCTGGGGGGCGAGCTTCGGCCTGTCGTTGCGGCAGACGGCGGGGACCGGTCGCCCGTCGGGGCGCTCGGCGTCGACGCTGCCTTCGATCAACGGGGCCAGCCAGCAACGGGTGTGGAAGTGGCAGCCGGTCGGCGGATCGAGCGGAGACGGGACGTCGCCCTCGAGCATGATCTCGAGGCAGTCGTCTCGGCGGGTCGGGTCCGGGACCGGCGCCGCCGACATGAGAGCCCGGGTGTAGGGGTGGTGAGGGCGCTCGTAGACCTCGTCGTCGGTCCCGCTCTCGACCACCCGCCCGAGATACATCACCGCGACCTCGTCGGCGATGTGACGCACGACCGAGAGGTCGTGGGCGATGAAGAGGTACGAGAGGCCGAGGTCGTCCTGGAGCTCCTCGAGCAGGTTGATGACCTGCCCCTGGATCGAGACGTCGAGGGCCGAGACCGGCTCGTCGCACAGCAGGATCCGCGGGCGTACGGCGAGGGCGCGCGCGATCCCGATCCGCTGACGCTGCCCGCCCGAGAACTGGTGCGGGTAGCGGTGGACATGGTCGGGATTGAGCCCGACGCGGTCGAGGAGCTCGCGCACCGCCTTCCCCCGGTCACCCGCCGGAGCCATGTCGGGATGGATGGCGAACGCCTCGCCGACGATCTCGCCGATCGACATGCGCGGGTTCAGCGACGTGTAGGGGTCCTGGAACACCATCTGGATGGTGCGGCGCAGCGCGCGGCGTTCGGCGCGTCCGACGTCGGTGACGTCACGACCGTCCACGAGGATCTGCCCGCGGGTCGGCTTCTCGACGCCGACCAGAACCTTGGCGAGCGTCGACTTGCCTGACCCCGACTCGCCCACCAGGCCGAGCGTGCGTCCCTTGCGCAGCGTCAACGAGACGCCGTCGACGGCCTTCACCTCACCGATCTGCCGCTTGAGCACGACGCCGCGACGCACCGGGTAGTGCTTGGCGAGGTCGCGGACCTCCAGCACCACGTCAGCCTCGGGCATCGTTCATCACCTCCTCGGCGAAGTGGCAGGCGGCGGTCCTGTCGTAGGGGAGCGGGATCGACGGGGGTGGCGGGTCCACCCGGCAGATGTCCTCGGCGCGCTCGCAGCGCGGGTGGAACGGGCAGCCGTCCGGCACGCTCGTGGGGTCGGGCGGGCGCCCGGGGATGACGGCGAGCCCGGCACCCTTCTGGTCCAGACGGGGGATCGAACGCAACAGAGCGCGGGTGTAGGGGTGCGCGGGTGCGGCGTACACGTCGAAGACCGACGCCTGCTCGACGGCGCGACCGGCGTACATCACCGTGACGTCGTCGGCGACGTTGGCCACGACGCCCATGTCGTGGGTGATCAGGACCAGGCCCATCTGCCGTTCTGCCTGGATCTCGCCGAGCAGCCGCATGATCTGCGCCTGGACGGTGACGTCGAGCGCGGTCGTCGGCTCGTCGGCGATCAGCACCTCCGGATCGAGCGCGAGGGCCATCGCGATCATCACCCGCTGGCGCATGCCGCCGGAGAACTGGTGCGGGTACTCCTTCACCCGCTGC
>NZ_JARBCJ010000281.1:0-2743 GCF_028803055.1 Mumia sp. | reverse complement strand
GAACTGCAGCGAGACCGAGCTGTCGGCGTCGAAGTAGGCGATGGCGAGGTTCGTGATCAGAGGCAGCGAGACGATCGCGATGATCGAGTTGATCGCGGTCAGCGTCACGTTGAGCGCGACGTCTCCGCGGAAGAGGTGGCTGTAGAGGTTGGCGCTGGTGCCGCCCGGTGACGCGGCGAGGAGCATCATGCCGATCGCGAGCAGCGGAGGGAGGTCGAAGAGCAGGACGAGGCCGAAGCACACTGCGGGGAGCAGGAGGAGCTGGCAGGCCAGCGCGACCACGACGGCACGGGGGTGCCGGCCGACGCGCCGGAAGTCGTCGAGGGTCAGCGAGAGGCCGAGACCGAGCATGATGATGCCGAGGGCGATCGGAAGCCCGACCGTGCTGAGCGCGGAGTCCATGGCGCACACCCTAGGGGTGAGGGCCATCACAGCGCGAGGTCCGGGTCAGAGCTTGCGCAGACGGACCCATCGCACGGAGTGGTCGGCGTCCTTGCGCAGCACCAGGGTGGCGCGCCCGCGGGTCGGCTCGATGTTCTCCTTGAGGTTCGGGCCGTTGATCGAGTCCCACAGCAGCGAGGCCTGCGCGGTCGCCTGCTCGGCGTCCAGAGCGCCGTAGCGCACGAAGTACGAGTCGGGGTCGCGGAACGCGGTCTCGCGCAGGCGCAGGAAGCGCTCGATGTACCACCGGCGGATGTCCTTGCGGGCCGCGTCGACGTACACCGAGAAGTCGAAGAAGTCGCTGATCGCGAGCCCCGGTCGGCCGTCGCCCCGGACTCGCGCGGGCTGCAGGACGTTGAGGCCCTCGATGAGGACCACGTCGGGCCGGTTCAGCGTGACGACCTCGTCGGTGACGTCGTACGAGAGGTGCGAGTAGACCGGGGCCTCGACCGTCTCACGCCCGGACTTGACGGCCATGACGAAGCGCAGCAGGGCCTTGCGGTCGTACGACTCGGGGAACCCCTTGCGCTCGAGCAGGCCCCGGCGCTCCAGCTCGGCGTTGGGGAGCAGGAACCCGTCGGTGGTGACGAGCGACACGTTGCTGTGGCCCGGGCTCTTGGCGAGCAGCTCGCGCAGCAGCCGGGCGGTCGTCGACTTGCCGACCGCGACCGATCCCGCGATGCCGATCACGTACGGCGTGCGCTGCGGCTGCGGGCGGCGCAGGAACGCCTCGGTGGACCGGTAGAGCTCGCCCGCGTAGCCGATGCGCATGCTGATCAGCTGCGTCAGCGGCACGTAGACCTTGCGGACCTCCTCGAGATCCAGCTCGTCCCCGAGGCCTCGGACCTCGTCGATCTCGCGCTGCGACAGCGGCTGCGGCGCCTCGCCCGCGAGGGCGGCCCACGCGCCGCGCTCGAGCTCGACGTACGGCGAGGTGTCCCCGGAACCCGGCTGCGTGAGCGACATGGACCCCATTGTGGCGGCCGACCTCGTCAGCGGGGTCGGTACCCTGTTGCTCATGTGTGGAATCGTGGGTTATGTCGGTGAACGGTCCGCCTTGGACGTCGTCCTCGGGGGTCTGCGCCGTCTCGAGTACCGGGGCTACGACTCGACCGGCGTCGCGCTCGTGAGGGACGGTTCGATCGTCTCCGCGAAGAAGGTCGGCAAGCTGGCCAACCTGGACGCGGAGCTCGCCGAGCACCCGTTGCCGGAGTCGACCACCGGCATCGGGCACACCCGTTGGGCCACGCACGGGCCGCCGAGCGACCGCAACGCGCACCCGCACGTCTCCGAGGACCACCGGGTCGCCGTGGTCCACAACGGCATCATCGAGAACTTCGCGGAGCTGCGGGCCGAGCTCGAGGCGGAGGGCGTCGAGCTGCAGTCCGAGACCGACACCGAGACGGTCACCCACCTGGTCGACCGCGAGCTGCTCAAGGGAGCCGTCGACCTCACCGAGGCGGTGCGCCGGGTGTGCCTGCGCCTCGAGGGCGCGTTCACCCTGGTCGTCGCCGACGGCGCCGACCCCGACCGCGTGGTCGGAGCCCGCCGCAACTCGCCGCTGGTGGCCGGCCGAGGAGACGGCGAGAACTTCCTCGCCTCCGACGTCTCCGCGTTCATCGACTACACCCGAGACGCCGTCGAGCTCGGGCAGGACCAGGTCGTGACCATCACCCGCGAGGGCATCGACGTCATCGACTTCGAGGGTGCCCCGTCGAAGGTCACCGAGTACCACGTCGACTGGGACATCTCCGCCGCCGAGAAGGGCGGCTACGACTGGTTCATGCTCAAGGAGATCGACGAGCAGCCCAAGGCGGTCGCCGACACCCTCCTCGGTCGCCACGACTCCCAGGGGCGCCTGATCCTCGACGAGATGCGCCTGTCCGACGACGAGCTCCGTCACGTCGACCGGATCCTGATCATCGGGTGCGGGACGGCGTCGTACGCCGGGATGGTTGCCAAGTACGCGATCGAGCACTGGACGCGGATCCCGTGCGAGGTCGAGCTCGCATCGGAGTTCCGCTACCGCGACCCGATCGTCGGCCAGTCGACCCTCGTGATCGCGATCAGCCAGTCGGGCGAGACCGCCGACACCCTCCAGGCGATCCGGCACGCACGGCAGCAGGGCTCGAAGGTCCTCGCCATCTGCAACACCAACGGGTCGACCATCCCGCGCGAGTCCGACGCCGTCATCTACACCCATGCCGGCCCCGAGATCGCGGTGGCCTCCACCAAGGGCTTCCTCACCCAGCTGATCGCCTGCTACGTCCTCGGCCTCTATCTCGCGCAGGTCCGCGGCACC
>NZ_JARBCJ010000280.1:0-2792 GCF_028803055.1 Mumia sp. | reverse complement strand
CAGAAAGGGACAAGTAACCCGGAATAGGCGTTGCACGACGCAACACAGACTGGATTGATGTAATGCTAACGCGGTTCCAATCCAGTGCGGGCCCGCCGGGCGGGGGGTTTGGCGTGGGGTGGTCTGACGTCACATGACGTCCCCCCCCTTGTTGAACCGCCGCCGCCCCGTTGGGCCCGCCGAGCCCGCGCGGTCCCCGCGACGTGATGGGTGATCACCCGGGGAGACGACGCCCGCTCTGCCACCCAACCTAGGAGCGATCACGTGCTCCGGCCACACGGGACAAGGCTCGGAGCGGGGACGGAGAGGGGACGGAGAGGGCCCCGGGGGATCACCCCCGGGGCCCTTCCGTGCTCATGACGAGGAGATCAGTTGATCTTGATCCTCATCGAGGTGCCTTCCTGCTTCTGCACCTTGATCTTCACGCCCACCGCAGGCAGCTTGACGCCGTGGCTCGGGAGCTCGTCGTACCAGTACTTCTTGGTGTCGTCGAAGACCGGTTGAGCCGGTTGTGCGCGGATGTAGCTGGGCTTGCCGTTGGTGTGCAGCGTCATCGAATCGGCCTTGATCAGACCGAACGGTGCGTCGTAGACCTGGATGCGAGCCCGCCACGGAGCCCCGGTGGTGATGTTGATGATCGGCTCCGGGTGGGCGTCGATCGGCAGGTTGCGGCCCTGGCCGGGGTGGTCGGTCGTGTTGTTGTTGGCGATCGACGTGTCCCAGTACGAGATGAGCAGCCCCTGGCCGTAGCGGTAGTGCTCGACCCAGTCCGGCTTGGTGTTCATGAAGCCGAAGTTGTACGGGCCGGTCTGGAGGTACGTGTCATAGCCGACGTAGGACCGGTGGCCCATCACGTAGTAGTTGTCGTACTCCCTCGTCGTGGTCGCGCCGACGATGCTGTAGCCCCTGAACGTCCACGGCCCGGCACCGTTCTCGGCCCCGTCGGACAGGACGGTCGCCCCGTCCGCGGTCACCGCGATCTCGTCGAGGAACAGACCGGAGCCCACGGTCGCGGCGTCGGTCGTGTAGGAGGACCGGAAGAGGATCTTCTGGCCCGCGTACGCATCGAGCGGCACCGTGACCGGCCCCCACGCAGGGTGGTTGCCGTCGAGCGCCGGGTTGCCGTCGGTGTCCGTCCCGTACGGCTTGGCGTCGAGCGTGCCAGGCAGCGACGTCCAGGTCTTCCCGCCGTCGGTGGACGCCTGGAAGTACGCGAAGTCGTAGCCCTTCTCGATGGAGAAGCGCACCCTCGCATCGAACCTCGCCGACGTCTTGCCGGTCAGGTCGATCGCGGTGGTCATCGCGTTCTCCAGGTTGTTGCCCGACCCGGACCAGAACTGCTTGGTGCCGGTGGGCGCCGGACCGTTGCTCTCCTCGACGGGCTTCTTGGGCAGGACGACGACCGCACCCTGGGCCTTGTCGGAGTTCCACTCCTGCGGGCCGAGGTCGAGCCGCTTGGTCTGCGTGGAGGCGACGGCTTCGTAGTCGAGCCAGCCGAGCTGGAGCTTCTCCCACGCGCCGAGGTCGCCCGGACGGGTGCCGAGCGGCTCGCCGGCGCCGTTGAGTCGGCTCTGCGCCATCAGCGTCCAGTACTCGTTGGAGTTGTCGCCCTTGCTGGTCGTGTCGTAGGCGTCGGGCAGACCCAGGTCGTGGCCGTACTCGTGGACGAAGACCGACAGACCACCGTTCTCGGGCTGGATCGTGTAGTCGCCGACCCAGATGCCGGTCGAGCCGATCTGGGTGCCCCCGAGCCGGTTCTGCGGAGGGCCGGTGCTGCCGACGTCGGTCCGGAACGCGTACCAGCGGTGCGACCAGATCGCGTCTCCCGCATAGAGCGGGTCGCCGTCGGCCTCGTCGCCACCGGCGTGCACGATCTGGAAGTGGTCGATGTAGCCGTCGGGCTCGTTGAAGTCGCCGTCGCCGTCGAAGTCGTAGCGGTCGTAGACGTCGTACGACGCCAGGTCGGCCTTGATCTGCGCGTCGGTGCGCCCCTTGGCCTGCTGGTCGGCGACCCAGGCGGTGAGCGCGTCACGGATGAGGTCCCACGTGTTGGCGGTGACGCGACCGTAGCGGGCCTGGTTGTAGGGGACCTTCACCCAGTCCGACACGGTGCCGTCGACGGTGTAGCGACCCGAGGACTGCGCCTCGTAGTACGTCTTCACCGACTCCTGGTCCTCACCGAAGTAGATGTCCTGGTAGTGCTGACGGTCGTAGTCCGGCTGCCAGTTCGTGGAGTTGTCCTGGGTGCGGTCCGGCTCGGGGATCTGGTTGACCTGCGGCCCGTCGAACCGTTGCGGCTTGACCGTGCCGTAGCGCGACCAGTCGTCGTCGGGGAAGTCCGGGTGACGCTGGTCGCCGAACTCGGCGAGGATCACGAAGACCTTGTCGGCCCGCTCCTGCGACAGCTCGACGTACTGGTCGTGGTCCCCGTCGTCGGCGAGTGCCTCACGACCACGCACGGTGGTCTGGGCGGCGGCGTCGGCCGGCGACAACGACGTCCCGACCTTGACGACCTCGGAGCCGTTCTTGGTGACGGGCTTCGCCTCGCCGTTGACGACCGAGGTGATCGCCTCCTCGCGGAGAGCCCGTCGCTTGTCCTCGAGCGGGTTGGGGAGCTCGTGGTCCTTGCTGGTCGTGGCGGCCGCGTTGACCGGGGGCGCCGAGGACGCCGTTCCCGGTGACGCGAAGGCGGCCCCGAAAGAGGCCGCCATGCCGAGGGTGATGAGTGCCGTGCTGAGACGTCTCAAGACTTCTCTCCCCTTCGTGCAACGGAGCCGGACCGATCGGTCCGG
>NZ_JARBCJ010000027.1:0-23110 GCF_028803055.1 Mumia sp. | reverse complement strand
AGCCCTGCCGCGTCCAGCGCACGCAGCCAGGCGTTGCGCCGGCCCTCGCGATGGTCGGCCCGGTCGAGGGCCCACCGCGTGACGTTGATGCCGAGCGCCGCGGCCGGCTCCGGCGGGAACGGCAGCGGCTTCTTGCGGACCATCTCCAGCTCGGTGCGCGGTGTCCGCTCGCCGGAGAGCCGGTCGAGCATCACGTCGGCGGCGAAGTGGGTGGCGCCGACCCCCAGGCCGGTGAAGCCGGCGGTGTAGGCCACCCGGCCCTGCTTCGCCAGTCCGTGGAAGGCGCAGAACTGCGTCGACGTGTCGATCGCGCCGGCCCACCGGTGGGTGAACCGGATGCCCTCGAGCTGAGGGAAGGTGGTGAGGAAGTGCGACGCCAGCGCCCGGTACGTCGCCGGCCGGTGCTCGTAGGCCGAACGCACCTTGCGCCCGTAGTGGTAGACCGCGTCGTACCCGCCGAACAGGATCCGGCCCTCCGGCGTGATCCGGTAGTAGTGGAACTGGTTCGCCATGTCGCTGACGCCCTGACGCTGCCGCCACCCGATCGCGTCGCGCTGGGCCGGGCTGAGCGGCTCGGTCATCAGCACGTAGTCGTAGACGGGCACGGTCATCAGCCGGGTGCGGGCCAGCAGCGACGGGAACACGTTCGTCGCCAGCACCACCCGGTCGGCGCGGACCGACCCGCGTGGGGTCCGCACCACCACCGGCCCGGTGCGTCCGTGGGTCTCCAGCGACTCGGCCGCACTGTTCTCGAAGATCTCCACCCCCAGGCCCGCCGCCACCCGGGCGAGCTCCTTGGCCAGCTTGGCCGGGTGCAGCATCGCGGTCGAGTCGCGGTGCCAGACGCCCGCCAGGTAGGTCGGGCTGTTCACCTCCGCGCGCACAGCGTCGGCGTCGAGCACCTCGGCGCCGGACTCGCGGAGCTGGTCGACCTGGTACGGCTCGACAGCCACGTCGAGGCTGCCGGAGCGCTCGAGCTCGCAGTCGATGCCGAGCGCGTCGATCGCCTTGGCCATCGCCTCCAGGTTGTCCTGGCCCAGCCGCTCGAGCGTGTCGAAGTCGTCCGGCCAGCGGGTGCGGCCGTTGTCCTCGCCGTGGGTCAGGCTGGCGTCGCAGAACCCGCCGTTGCGCCCCGACGCGGCCCAGCCGACGGTCTGCGCCTCGATCAGCACCACCCGCGCGGCCGGGTTGCGGACCTTGGCCTTCACCGCGGTCCACAGGCCGGTGTAACCACCGCCGACCACCAGCAGGTCGGCGCTGTGCGCACCGTGCAGCACCGGGTACGTCACCGCGTCCGCGACGTCGTCGAGCCAGAAGCAGGCGTCGCGCGTCTGCTCCAGCGAGGCCTCCACGGCAGCGGCGGGCGCCGGCTGCCGTTCGAAGACGGTCGGGTGCCGGCGTGCGCGCGCGTCAGCGTGCGGCATGGGCGTCGCCGACCGACAGCGCCTCGTCCAGGACCGCCAGACCGGCACGCGCCTCGTCGGCGGTGATGTTGAGGGCGGGCACGACGTGGAGGCGGTGGTAGTTCACGAACGGCAGCAGCCCGTGCTTCTTGCACGCCGCGACGATCTCGTTCATCGCCGGGCTCGTCCCCCCGTACGGTGCCAGCGGCTCCCGGGTCTCCCGGTCGGCGACGAGGTCGAGCGCCCAGAACGCCCCCACCCCACGGACCTCACCGACACAGGGGTGTCGCTCGGCCAGCTCGGCGAGCCCCGGTGCGAAGACCGTCTCCCCCAGCGTGGCGGCGTTCTCGACGATGCGCTCGTCCTTCATCGTCTCGATCGTGGCGACCGCGGCGGCGCAGGCGAGCGGGTGGCCCGAGTAGGTGAGGCCGCCGGGATAGGGCCGGTCGGCGAAGGTCTCGTAGATCGGCTCGGAGATGATCACGCCGCCCAGCGGCACGTATCCCGACGTCACGCCCTTGGCGAACGTGATGAGGTCCGGTGTCGCGTCGTACAGGTCGAGTGCGAACCACGTGCCGGTCCGGCCGAACCCGGCCATCACCTCATCGGCGATCCAGACGATCCCGTAGCGGTCGCACAGCGCCCGCACCCCCTCGAGGTAGCCCGGCGGCGGGGGCATGATGCCCGCGGTGCCCGGGATGGTCTCGAGGATGATCGCCGCGATCGTGTCGGGCCCCTCCATCTGGATCGTGTGCTCGAGGTGCGTGAGCGCACGCTCGCACTCCTCGGCCTCGGTCGTCGCGTGGAACTCGGTGCGATAGAGGAACGGCCCGAAGAAGTGGACGACACCGTCCGCCCCGTAGTCGTTGGGCCAGCGCCGCGGGTCACCGGTCAGGTTGACCGCGGTCTGGGTGCCACCGTGGTACGAGCGGTAGCGGCTCAGCACCTTGCGGCGTCCGGTGTGCAGGCGCGCCATGCGCACGGCGTGCTCGACGGCGTCCGCCCCGCCGTTGGTGAAGAAGACGCGGTCCATCCCCTCGGGCGCGAGCTCGGCGACGAGGGCCGCGGCCTCCGAGCGGGCGGCGTTGGCGTGCTGGGGCGCGATCGTGCACAGGCGCGCGGCCTGGTCCTGGATCGCCTTGACCACGCGCGGGTGCTGGTGCCCGATGTTGGTGAAGACCAGCTGCGAGGAGAAGTCGAGGTATCGCTGCCCCTGGTCGTCGACGACGTAGCTCCCCTCGGCGCTCTCGATCACCATCGGGTTCATGGAGGCCTGCGCGACCCACGAGTGGAAGACGTGCGCGCGGTCGAGCTCGTACGTGCGGTTCGTCATGACGTCCTCTCTAGCTGTTCTTCGGGAAGGCGAGCTCGAGGCCGCCGACGGGCTTCACGGCGGGATCACCCCACCGCGAGGTGACCACCTTTCCACGGGTGAAGAAGTGGACGCCCTCGGTCCCGTGCGCGTGGCTATCGCCGAAGAGCGAGCTCTTCCACCCTCCGAACGAGTAGTACGCCATCGGCACCGGGATCGGGACGTTGATGCCGATCATCCCGACCTCGACCTCGTACTCGAACTTCCGCGCGGCCCCGCCGTTGCTGGTGAACAGCGCGACACCGTTGCCATACGGGTTCGCGTTGACGAGGGCGACGGCCTCGTCGTACGTGTCGGTGCGCACGACCGAGAGGACCGGGCCGAAGATCTCCTCGGTGTAGACGCTCATGTCGGGCGTGACCTGGTCGAACAACGTGGGGCCGAGCCAGAAGCCCTCCGCTCCACCGTCGGCGGCGACCTCGCGCCCGTCCACGACCAGCTTGGCTCCGGCCTCCTCGCCGGCATCGACGAACGACGCGACCTTGTCGCGGTGCGCCCGGGTGACGAGCGGCCCCATGTCGGCGCCCTTCGTCCCGTCGCCGGTGCGCAGGGTGCGCGTGCGGTCGGCGATCTTGGCGACGAGCTCGTCCCCGACTCCACCGACGGCGACGACGACGCTGATCGCCATGCAGCGTTCGCCGGCAGAGCCGTAGCCGGCGCTGACCGCCTGGTCCGCGGCCAGGTCGAGGTCCGCGTCGGGCAGCACGACCATGTGGTTCTTGGCACCACCCAGCGCCTGCACCCGCTTGCCCGACTGGCTCGCCCGCTCGTAGACGTAGCGGGCGATGGGCGTCGAGCCGACGAAGCTGATCGCCTTGACGTCGGGGCTGTCCAGGAGTGCGTCGACGGCGACCTTGTCCCACTGGAGGACGTTGAAGACACCGTCGGGCAGCCCAGCCTCCTTCCACCGCTCGGCGATCCAGATTGCGGCCGAGGGATCCTTCTCGCTCGGCTTGAGGACCACCGTGTTGCCCGCGGCGATCGCGACCGGGAAGAACCACATCGGGACCATCGCCGGGAAGTTGAACGGGCTGATGATCCCGACTACGCCGAGCGGCTGGCGCTTGGAGTGCACGTCGACCCCGGAGGAGACGCCCTCGGAGTAGCCACCCTTCAGCAGGTGCGGGATCCCGCAGGCGAACTCGACGACCTCCAGGCCTCGGGTCACCTCCCCCAGAGCGTCGTCGAGCACCTTGCCGTGCTCGGCGGTGATGATCGCCGCGAGCTCCTCCTTGCGGGCGTTGAGGATCTCGCGGAACGCGAAGACGGTCTGCGTGCGCCTGGTGACCGACGTGTCGGCCCAGGAGCGCGCCGCGGCCGAGGCCGCACCGATCACGCGCTCGGCGTCGGCCTGGTCGGCGAAGACGACCTGCCCGGTCACGGCGCCGGTCGCGGGGTTGGTGACATCGCCGGTACGAGCGGCGGCGCCGGACCTGGAGCTGCCGAGGAACGGCGCGCCGTCGAGCCAGTGCGGAATCACGGTGGGAGTGCTCATGGGCACGAGCGTGCGCCTGGCGGGCCACCCCCCACAATGGACGGATTGTCACCCGTGCTCGACACAGGATTGCGGAGTGTAGCCTTCTGCCATGCCGCTCCCGACGCTCCGCGCCGTCTTGGCCTCGGACGCCCTCCGCGTCGCCGAGCCGCAGGTGCTGGCGGGCGCCGACCGGCTCGACCGGCAGGTCCGTTGGGTCCACGTCAGCGAGGTCCGAGAGGTCACCGGGCTGCTCACCGGCGGCGAGCTGCTCCTCTCCACCGGCCTGGCGATGCGGGGGGACGAGGCCGACGCGGCGGCGTACGTCGGTGAGCTCGTCGACGCCGGCGCGACCGGGCTCCTCGTCGAGCTCGGCGAGTCCTTCAGCGCGGTGCCCGCGGCGGCGCTGGCCGTCGCCCGTCGGCGCCGGTTCCCCGTGGTCGCCCTCCGGAGGCCCACCCGCTTCGTCGAGATCACCGAGCAGGTGCACCGTGCGATCGTCGCCGAGCAGTACGAGCACGTCGACTTCGCGCGGCGGGTCCACGAACGCTTCACCTCGCTGAGCCTCGAGGGAGCCGGGGCCCAGGTGATCGTCGAGGAGACCGCCGCCCTGGCCGGCTCGTCCGTCGTGCTCGAGGACCTGTCTCGTCACGTCGTGGCCTACGCGGCGCTGGGGCGTCCCGCCGCCGGCCTGCTCCAGGCGTGGGAGCGACGCTCGCGGCTGGTCGCCTTCACCGACCTCACCGGCGTGACGGGGCCCGAGGGCTGGATGACCTCCCCGGTCGGCGTGCAGCAGCAGCGCTGGGGCCGGCTGGTCGTCGTGAATCCCGCCTCCGACCAGGAGCGCCTCGCGATGGTCCTCGAGCGCGCGGCCCAGGCGCTGGAGCTCGGCCGGATGGTGGAGAGCGACCGGTTCGGGATCACCCACCAGGCTCAGGGTGGATTCCTCACCGAGCTCGCCGCGGGTCGCGTGGTCGACGTCGCCGAGGCCGAGGGCGCGCGCCCGAGCGCTCGGGCTCCCCGCGGTGGCGCCGTACGTGGCCCTCGTCGTGCGCGCCGCACCGCGCGCCGGAGGGACGAGCACCGATCCGGTGGCGGCCCACCGCGGCGCACGGCGCCTCGTCGAGCGCGTCGCCCAGGCCGGGCGCGACGCCCGGCTCCCCCTCATCCTCGGCTCGCTCGGGCCTGTGGAGGTGGCGGTGCTGCTCGCGACCGGCGAGCGGGGCGGCGACGCCGCTGTCGCGCAGCTCGCGGAGACCCTGCACGCCCAGCGCGTCCGCCAGCCCGACCTCGATCCCGTGTCGGTCGGCGTGGGCGTCCCTGCCGAGACGGTGCTCACCGCCGGCGCTGGGCTGCGGCACGCCCAGCACGTCGCGGAGGTGGCCCACGCCCTGCCACCGGCACGCCGCAGACCGTTCTTCCGGGCCAGCGACGTCCGTCTCCACGGACTTGTGGCCCTCTTGCAGGACGACCCGCGGGTCCAGGCGTTCGCCGAGGCAGAGCTCGACCGGCTGCTCGTCCACGAGGCGACGCACGAGGACGGGATGCTCCAGCTGCTCCGCCAGTACCTCGCCGTGGGCGGCAACAAGACCGAGCTGGCGCGCGTCAGCCACCGCAGCCGCCCCGCGCTCTACAAGAAGCTCGCGCACCTCGAGCGCATCCTCGGCGTCCGCCTCGACGACGCCGACTCCCGGCTCGCCCTGGGGGTCGCCCTCCTGGTGCACGACCAGCCGCGGTGACCGCGCGCGGTCGACGCCGCCTCGACCGATAGGTTGGTGACCCAGGCCGCACCGGCGGCCACGGGAGCGAGGAGCACGACATGACGACCTGGGGCTGGATCGCCGTCTTCACCGTGGTGGCAGGTTTCGGCATGCTGCCGCTCGTCGTCGACCGCGCGACGTCCGCCAAGCTCGTCGGCACCGCCGCGGCGTGCCTGGTGCTCGCCTTCTTCGCCGCCCTCCTCGTCATCGCACTGCCGAAGACGATCGCCTGAGCGGCGACACGACGTCACCGCAGACGACCCCGTGGTGACACACCGGCTGTTGTCCGCTCGCGGACGACGTGCTGGAATCGCGCCATGACCACACCCCGCGCCTTCGACCCCGCCAGCATCCCCGCCGGACAGCACATCGGCGGTCGGTACGCCGACGGCTCCGGTGCCGACGACGTCGTGGTCAGCAACCCCGCGACGGGGGAGGTCGTACGCAGGTTCGCCTCGGCCACAGACTCCGACGTCGACGACGCGGTGGCCGCAGCGGCCCGCGCGTACCCCGGATGGTCCGCCGCCACCCCTGGTGAGCGGAGCACCGCGCTCCACGCGCTGGCGCGCCGGCTCGAGCAGATCGCGGACGACCTCGCCGCCGCCGAGACGTTGCAGACGGGCAAGTCGATCCGGATGTCCACGGAGTTCGACGTCCCGGGCACGATCGACAACACCGCCTTCTTCGCCGGGGCTGCCCGCAACCTGGAGGGCAGGGCGAGCGCCCGCTACTCCGCCGACCACACCTCCTCGATCCGGCGTGAGCCGATCGGCGTGGTCGGCTCGGTCGCCCCGTGGAACTACCCGCTCCAGATGGCGGCCTGGAAGGTCCTCCCGGCGATCGCCGCTGGCAACACCGTGGTCCTCAAGCCGGCCGAGATCACACCGTTCACCTCCCTGATGCTCGCCCAGGCCGCCACCGAGGCCGGGCTGCCCGACGGTGTCGTCAACGTCGTCAACGGCCCCGGTCCGACGACCGGGAGCGCCGTCGTCGGCCACCCGGGCGTCCGCATGGTGTCCTTCACCGGGTCGACGGCGGTCGGTCGGCAGATCGCGACGACGGCCGCCGCCTCGGTGAAGCGCGTACACCTCGAGCTGGGCGGCAAGGCGCCGTTCGTCGTGTTCGACGACGCCGACCTCGAGGCGGCCGTCCGTGGCGCCGTCGCGGGCTCGCTGATCAACGGCGGGCAGGACTGCACGGCGGCCACCCGGGCGTACGTCCACGCGAGCCTCTTCGAGGCGTTCGTCGACGGGGTCGCCGAGCTGATGGGCAAGGTGGTCGTCGGAGACCCCACTGACCCCGCGACCGACCTCGGGGCGCTCAGCTCGGCGGCGCACCGCGACAAGGTGGCCGCGATGGTCGACCGCGCCCGGGCCGCCGGCGCCCAGGTGGTGTGCGGTGGAAGCTCGCCCGAGCGCTCGGGCTTCTTCTACGAGCCGACCCTCCTGACGGGGCTCCCCCAGGACGCGGAGGCCGTCCAGCAGGAGATCTTCGGGCCGGTCCTGGTGGCGCTTCCGTTCGAGTCCGACGACGAGGCGGTCCGGCTCGCCAACGACACCCCGTACGGCTTGGCGGCGTCGGCGTGGACGCGTGACGTCTACCGTGCCCAGCGCGCGGCCGCGGAGATCCAGGCCGGCTGCGTGTGGATCAACGACCACATCTCCATCGTCTCCGAGATGCCGCACGGCGGCTACAAGCAGTCGGGCTACGGCAAGGACATGAGCGCGTACTCGTTCGAGGAGTACACCCAGGTCAAGCACGTGATGCAGGACGTGACCGGCACTGCTCGCAGGCCGTGGCACAGCACCGTCATGGGGGTGTGACCGGCGGCACTTCAGCAAAGCGGGGGGATTGCATAGAAGGTCTATCTGTTGACGGGCGTATAACATAGGTCTGTGGACTCGCTGCCTCCGGTCGACCAGACCGACATCCGGTTCACGCTCGGGATGCAGTTGCGAGAGCTCTTGCGCGTCGCACCATCGGTGCACGCCCGCCTCGCCTCCGAGATCGGGATCGGCGTCACCGACGCCCTGGCGCTCGACAACGCCATGGCGGCACTGCCGCGACCCCTGGGCGTCGGCGACCTGGCCCACCGGCTCGGAATCCGGTCCGCCTCGGCGACCGTCGCGGTCGACCGCCTGGTCTCGTCGGGTCACATGGAGCGCACTCCGCACCCGACCGACCGGCGTCGCACCAGCCTCCAGCCGACCGGCTCCGCCTACTCCGACGCCCGACGTGCTCTCTCTCCGCTGATCTCCGCCATCCGCGAGCTCACCTCCGACCTCGATGACGAGTCGGCCCGCACGATCTCGACGTTCCTCGACGACGCCATCGCGATCCTGCGCGAGTACGCCGACCACGGAGGCGCTGACGAGCCCGTGCGCGGGCCCGCGAGCGACGTCCCGGCTCCCCGTTCCGACACCTAGGAGAGTGCGGCCAGAGCGGCGCGGATCAGCCGTTCGTCCCGCTCACGCACCACGAGGGTGACCGCACGCTCGCCGCGTCGGACCGCTCGGGCGGCCCGGTCCGCGCCGGGCGACCCGATCTCCACCGCGCCCACCTCGTCGGTCAGCGTGCGTACGGCGAGGGCATCGAGGACGAGCGGCCCGTGGATCTCGTCGCGGTCGACCTCCACCCGCGTGCGGTCGCGGGTCGCACGGGCGCGCGCCTGAGCCACGACGACGTCCACGAGCGAGTCACGCTCCGGCTCGGTCGGGGCCCGCACGTCGAGGACGCCGGCGGTCTCCCCGGCGGTGAGGCCGTCAGCGGGCTCGCGGGACGTGAGTTCGCCGAAGGTGGCGCGTACGTCGGCATCTCCGTGCACCTTGGCCTGCTTCGCGGCCGCCAGGACCGTCATCGCACAGGTCAGCGAGGGGTCGGCGCGTACCGCCATGGGCGCCTCGTACGGCACGGGGTCGCCGCGGAAGGTGAACCTCCACCGACCGCGTGGCCAGGCGATTGAGACGACCCCCGCCGCGGCCTCGGGTGGGAGCACGCAGGCGAGGTCGTCGGCGACCTCGACCCAGACGCCCGAGGGTGTGCGCCACCAGGTCCACCCAGGCCCCTGCTCCACCACCGACGCACCGTCCATGACGGCCATCCTGCCGGGTCTGGCACGAGGAGCGCGACACCTGCACGGGATACTGGCGCCATGCGCATCACCCGGGACGACACCGACGCTGTCGAGGAGTCCGACCTCACCTCCCGCCAGAAGGCCGAGAAGCTGGTCGAGCTCGCCACCGGCGCGGGCTACGAGCTCGCCGACGACGTCACACCGCGCTCGCTCCTGGTCGCCGCCTCGGAGTTCCTCGGGTTCGACGGCTCGTGGGACCGGCAGGAGGAGGTGCTGGCGATGGCGGACACGGCCGCGGGCGCCTCGGCCATCCACCCCGACGTCGTGCGGGTCGGCGCTGCGCTCGCACGTGGTCTCGACCCGTCGGAGTACGCCGACCGCTACCGCCGGTCGGGACGCATCACGCCACTGTCGGCCCACTACATGGCCGACCTCTACGACGAGGCCGGCGAGCCGCTGGCGGCCGAGCGGTGGCTCAACATCGGGATCCGGGCGCTCGAGCACCTCGACCCCGACATGGTGGACACGAGCACCTGGGACCTTCTGCTCCTGTCCCGCCGCAACCTGCGCGCACGCCTCGGCCGCCCCAAGGACGGGTACGACGAGGAGGCAGAGGCCGCCGACACGCACGTCGCGATCGACAGCGACGAGAGCGATTGACATGGAGCTCGGGGACGTCGTCCGGAGGCGACGGATGGTGCGGGCCTACGACGGACGACCGGTGCCGCGGGCACTCGTCGACCGGATGCTCGAGCACGCGACCCACGCTCCGAGCGCGGGGTTCAGCCAGGGATGGGCCTTCCTCGTCCTGGACTCCCCCGAGGACGTCACCCGGTTCTGGGAGGCGACGACGCCCCCGGACCGGGCGGCCGCGCCGTCACGGTGGCAGCGCGGCATGCGGACCGCTCCGGTGGTGATCGTGCCGCTGGCGCACAAGGACGCCTACCTCGAGCGCTACGCCGAGCCCGACAAAGGATGGACCGACCGCGACGAGGCACGCTGGGCGGTGCCGTACTGGTACGTGGACACCGCCATGGCGTCGCTGCTCATCCTGCTGACCGCCGTCGACGAGGGCCTGGGCGCGTGCTTCTTCGGGATCCCCCCGACGCGTACGGCCGCGTTCCGCAGCACCTTCGGCGTCCCTGAGGCGTACGACCCGATCGGCGCGGTCACGGTCGGATACCGCGCCGAGGACCACGTGCCGTCCTCGCGCGGACGTGCGCGCCGTGGACTCGACGAGGTCGTCCACCGGGGGTCGTGGGGCCTGCCGTCCGACGATGATCTTGGCATGTGATCAACATCACGAGTAGCCTCACCGCATGCTGCTCGCCGAGGAACTCACGCTGCTCGCTCTCGACCCGGAGACGGGAATGCTCCGGGGACGTGAGTCGTGCGTCGACCACGCCCTCGCCGGTGCCGTCCTCCTCGACCTCGCCGCGGCCGGCCACCTCCGTCTCGACGACGACACGATGCTCGTCCTCGGTGACACGTCACCGAGGTCGCCGCTGCTCGGCGGCGGCCTGTCCTTGCTGACCGGCCAGCTCCCCGTCGGCGTGCGTGACGCGATCCGGCACCTCGCGCCCACGCTGCGGGCCACGGTGCTCGAGAGCATGGCCGAGCGCGGCATGCTGCGGCGCGAGATCCACCGCAGCCTGGTGCTCAAGATCCTCGTCCGGTGGTACACCGCGTCACCCGACACGAGCGACTCCGTCCGCGCCGACCTGGAGACGATCTTCGCAGCTGTCGGCGGCTCGGCACCTGAGCCCGGCACCGACCTCGAGCCACGGGCGGCCGGCCTCCTCACCGTCCTCGACGGGGCCGACCTTCTCGAGCTGGTGAGCCCGTCGCAGCCGGACACGACACAGGTGCGCTCGTGGTGCCAGACACCGCGGCCCGACGAGGGCGACGACCTCCGTTGCGCCGTGCACGCCGCGCTCAGCGAGCTCTCTGCTCCCGGTCCGAGAGCCTCGCGCACGTCCAGGCGGACCGCCTCGGTCTGAGGCGCCGGCGGGTCAGCCCTCGGGTCCCCGTGACCTCGGATACGCGCGGGGCGCACCCAGGTCGCATCCCGGCTGCCTCTCGACGGGGATGGTGTGCGCTCTCGGCCTGGTACGGATCGTCGCCCAGGCCACGATCGCGCCGAGTCCCAGCATCGCCGCACAGATGACCATCGCCTGGTCGAAGCCCGCGTCGAACACTCCCGGGTCCGACAGCGCACCGCCGACGATCCCGACCAGGGGCGGCAGCGCGGCCACCGCGAGCAGCTGCGCCGTACGCGCCACCGCGTTGTTCACCCCCGACGCGATCCCGGCGAGGCGGTCGGGCGCCGCGGCCAGGACCGCCGTGGTCAGCGGCGCCACCAGCACCGTGAGCCCGATCCCGAAGACGACGACTCCCGGCGCCACCTCGCTCAGGTACGCCGCGTCCGGACCGATCCGCAGCATCAGCAGCAGCCCAGCCGCCGCGACGACCGGCCCCACGGTCATGGGGATCCGCGGCCCGATGCGGGTCGCCACGGCGCCGGCGTAGGAGGAGAAGAGAAGCATCAGGAACGTGACCGGGAGCGTCGCCGCCCCCGCCGCCAGCGGCGAGTAGCCGGCGACGACCTGCAGCTGCACCACGAGCAGGAAGAAGACCGCGCCCAGCGCGCCGTACACGACGAACGTCACCAGGTTCGCGCCGCTGAACACCCGGTCGCGAAAGAGGCCCAGCGGCACGAGCGGGTCAGGACTGCGACGCTCCTGCACGACGAAGAGCAGCAGGACGACGAGACCGCCGACGGCCAGCCAGTCGCTGGAGGCGATGAGGCCGTAGGTCAGGACGGCCAGTCCGCCCGCGGCCAGCGCCACCCCGAGGAGGTCGAGATGCTTCGGCGCCCGCGGGTCCCGACTCTCGGGCACGTGCCGGGCGCACACCCAGACCACCAGCACCGCGAGCGGCAGGTTGAGCAGGAACACCGCACGCCAGCTCACCGCCTCCACGAGCCATCCCCCGAGGAGGGGGCCCACGGCCGCAGCGACTCCGCCAAGTCCCGACCACGCCCCGATCGCCGCTCCTCTGTCCTCGGGGTCGAACGACGCGGAGATCAGCGCCAGGCTCCCCGGTGTCAGCAGAGCCCCGCCGATGCCCTGGAGGACGCGGGCGGCGATCAGCGTGGAGACGTCCGGAGCGACGCCGCACAGCAGCGAGGCGACCGCGAACCAGAGCACGCCGATCACGAACACCCGCCGCCGGCCGAAGCGGTCACCGAGCGCACCGCCGAGCAGGATCAGCGACGCGAGGCTCAGCGTGTAGCCGTTGACGACCCACTGCAGACCGCCGATGTCGGCGTCGAGGTCGTCGCCGATCGTGGGGAGGGCGACGTTGACCACGGTGCCGTCGAGCATCGCCATGCTCGACCCGAGCACGGTGGCGAGCAGGAGCCAGCGGCCTGCGGCGCTGCGGAGACGGACGGGCTCGTCCACGTGCGACACCGTACGCACCGATGGGGCCTCATGGGGAAGACTGGCGTCATGACGGTACGCACGCCCGACCCCAACCCCGGCTGGCTCTCCGATCACGCGCTCGACGAGACCCGCGGCCGGGTCCCGATCCTCTACGTCGAGGCCATCCCGGTCCGCATGGATCCTGACGGGCTCGTCGCCGAGATCGGGCTGCTGCTGCGGGGCTCCGCGCACACCGGCGCGATCTCGCGCTCGTTCGTCTCCGGGCGCGTCATGCACGGCGAGCGCGTCCGCGACGCTCTAATGCGCCACCTCGAGAAGGACCTGGGCCCGACCGCCTTCCCGGTGCTGCCGGTCAGCACCGTGCCGTTCGCGGTCACCGAGTACTTCCCCTTCCCGGGGGCGTCGCAGTTCTTCGACGCCCGCCAGCACGCCGTCGCGCTCGCGTACGTGGTGCCGGTCTCGGGCGAGTGCCAGCCGCGCCAGGACGCGCTGGAGCTGACGTGGCTCACCCCGGGCGAGGCGTCGACCGACGCGGTCGCGGCCGAGATGGAGGGCGGTCGCGGGGCCCTGCTGCGGCAGGCGCTGGGCTACCTGGGGGTCCTCGGCGGCTGACCGCCTCAGCCCACCGCCTTGAGCCCCACCACCCCGCCGATGATCATCGCGAGGAACAGCAGGCGCACCACGGAGACCGGCTCGACACCGGTCGCCATCGCGTACGCGACGGTGAGCGAGGCGCCGATGCCGACCCACACGGCGTACGCGGTGCCGGTCGGCAGGCTCCGCATGGCGTACGCCAGCCCGACCATGCTGAGGACCACCGCCACGCCGAACACGACCGACGGGACGAGTCGGGTGAGACCGGCCGATCGCCCGAGCGCGGTCGCCCAGACCGCTTCGAGGACGCCGGAGACGACGAGGACCAGCCATGCCATGACGGGCTCCTGACCACGTGGTGTCGACGTCTTCGCATGACCGGGTACGTCGCTTCTCGTCCGGAGCCGGGTGGCTGATCACAGCGTACGAGACGCCTCGAAGTTACCCACCGGTAGTGTTTGGCGTACCTTACCCAGAGAACGCCCTTCGCTGGGGCTAAGGTGCGCTAGTCAGTACTACCGGCAGGAGCAGAGCATGCAGGTCGTCGCGATCGTCGTCTCGCTGGCCATCACCGCCGTCGCCGTCGCGCTCGCCGCCAGGGCGGTCGCCTCGATGGTGCGCGTGGTGAGGATGGGCCGGCAGACGCACAACCGGACCGACAACCCGGGGACGCGCTGGAAGAACATGCTGGTCGAGACCCTCGGCCACACGCGGATGCTCCAGTGGCACTGGATCGGCATCATGCACTGGTTCGTGTTCGCGGGGTTCATCCTGCTGTCCACGATGGTCGCCGCGGCCTACTTCCAGATCTTCGACGCCCACGCGGTGCTTCCGATCATCGGGCACTGGGTCGTCTACCAGTGGGTGAGCGACCTCCTGTCGTGGCTGACCCTGATCGGCATCCTGTACCTGATCTTCGTCCGCCAGCGGAACAAGCCCAACAAGCTCGGCCGCAAGTCCCGCTTCTTCGGCTCCACGTTCTGGCAGGCCTACTTCGTCGAGGCTGTCATCCTGTCGGTCGTCGTCTGCGGCTTCCTGCTCCGCGGCCTCGAGTACGCGCTGTTCTCGCACGACGACCCCGCCCAGGCGACGTTCGCCCACTTCCCCGGCACCTTCTGGCTCGGGGAGCTCTTCTCCGGGATGTCGGCCGGAGCGCTCGAGACGACCATCTACGCCGTCGCGATGGTGAAGATCGCCATCTCGATGACCTGGTTGATCACGATCTCGCTCAACATCACCATGGGTGTCGCCTGGCACCGCTTCACCGCCTGGGTCAACATCTGGTTCAAGCGCGAGGCCTCCGGCGCTCCCGCCCTCGGTGGGCTGAAGCCGATCTACGTGGACGACACGCCGGTCACGATCGAGACGATGGAGGACCTCGACGAGGACGCGTTCGAGAAGCTCGGCGTCGGCAAGGTCGAGGACTTCTCCTGGAAGGGCATCCTCGACTTCACCACCTGCACCGAGTGCGGCCGCTGCCAGTCGCAGTGCCCCGCCTGGAACACCGACAAGCCGCTCTCGCCCAAGCTGCTCGTGATGGGTCTGCGCGACCACGCGTACGCCAAGGCGCCGTACGTCCTCGCCGGCGAGGACGGTCGCGACGGTCTCTCCGAGGCGGTCACCACGGAGGCGGAGCGTCCGCTGATCGGCGACGAGTCGGTCTACGGCGTCATCGACCCCGACGTCCTCTGGTCCTGCACCAACTGCGGCGCCTGCGTCCAGCAGTGCCCGGTCGACATCGAGCACGTCGACCACATCATGGACATGCGCCGCTACCAGGTGCTCGTGGAGTCCAACTTCCCCACCGAGCTCAACAACATCTTCAAGGGCCTCGAGCGCAAGGGGAACCCCTGGAACATGTCGCCCAAGAACCGGATGGACTGGGCGAAGGACCTCGATTTCGAGGTGAAGCAGGTCGGTGTCGACATCGAGGACCTGGACGAGGTCGACTGGCTGTTCTGGGTCGGCTGCGCCGGAGCGTACGAGGACCGCGCCAAGAAGACCACGCAGGCGGTCGCCGAGCTGCTCGACACCGCGGGCGTCTCGTTCGCCGTGCTCGGTGACGGCGAGACGTGCTCGGGTGATCCTGCCCGCCGCGCCGGCAACGAGATCGTGTTCGCCCAGCTCGCGGCGCAGAACGTCGAGGTCTTCAAGGAGACGAAGGTCAAGAAGGTCGTCTCGACCTGCGCCCACTGCTTCAACACGCTCAAGAACGAGTACAAGGACTTCGGCATCGAGCTCGAGGTCGTGCACCACACGCAGCTGCTCAACCGGCTCGTGCGCGAGGGCCGGCTCACGCCGCTCGCACCGGCCGACGAGAAGGTCGCCGGCAAGACGATCACCTACCACGACCCGTGCTTCCTCGGCCGCCACAACAAGGTGTACGAGGCGCCCCGCGAGCTGCTCGACGTGATCCCCAACGCCGAGTTCAAGGAGATGCCGCGCAACTCCGAGCGCTCGTTCTGCTGCGGTGCGGGTGGCGCCCGGATGTGGATGGAGGAGACGCTCGGCGAGCGGATCAACCTCAACCGCACCCAGGAGGCCATCGACACCGGTGCCGACCAGATCGCGGTCGGCTGCCCGTTCTGCCGGGTGATGCTGGCCGACGGCCTGACCGCGAAGCAGGCCGACGGCGCTGCTCGCGAAGAGGTCGAGGTGCTCGACGTGGCGCAGCTGCTCCTCGCCGGCGTCAAGCGCAAGGCGGCCGCCGAGCCCGCGACCGAGCCCGGGCCCGACGCGACCGCCGCCGACGCCGGCATGGCGGCGACGGCGACCGCCGTCCTCGAGCGGCCCGAGGGCCCCGGTGAGGACCTCGACGAGCCCGAGGCGGGCACGCCGGAGGAGAACCGCAAGATCGCCGAGGAGTCCGACATCCCCGTCGACGACGAGGGCCACGGCCACTCCAAGCCCTGACGCCCGCCCTCGCGCGATTCGGTGAGGAGATCGGGGGCCGTCGACGGCCGAGTCCCGATTTCCTCACCGAATCGCCGTCTTGGCGGGCGGGGTCAGGCGTCGCGGCGGCGGAGCGCGCCAGCTGCGAGCGTCATCAGCACGGCGATCTCCGCCGCGAAGATCGCGAAGCTCGGCCAGGCGTCCAGCAGGTTCGGGTTGAACGACACGGGCGTCGCGATCACCGCTCCGGCGCTCCCCGGCATGACCCGCTCGAGGAACAGGCCGATGTCACCGGGGATCAGCGCGACCATGTTGCTCACCACGAAGCACAGCCCGATGGTGATCGTGATGGCCGCCGCGGTGTGGCGCAGCAGGGTCCCGATCGCGATCGAGAGCAGCCCCAGACCCGCCATGAAGAGGCCGCTGCCGTACATCGCCCGCAGCACGTCCCCCTCGAGCGCCATGCCGATGCCCTCGCGGTCGAGGAAGTAGTTGCCGCCGAAGTAGCCGATCAGGGCCGTCAGCGTGCCGACGACGAACAGCAGGCTCGCGACCAGCAGCGACTTCGCTGCGAGCACGCGCCCTCGTCGGGGAACGGCGGCGAACGTCGCCCGGACCATCCCGGTGCCGTACTCGCTGGTGACGGCGAGCACCCCCAGCACGACGGCCGTGATCTGGGCGATCATCATGCCCCAGGTGAGGAAGGCGCCGGGCGACTCGTCGGCCTCCGGGCTCGCGAGCCAGTCGGCATTGCCCCAGCACACGACGATCGTCAGGCCGGCTCCCAGGCCGACCAGAGCGGCGAGGGTCCACCACGTCGCGCGGACCGAGCGCAGCTTGATCCACTCGGCGCTGAGCACGTCGCCGAACCCTTGCCGGTGGACCGCCTGCTCCGACCCGACCGCGACGGTCTGCGTCGCGGTGCTCATGCCGCTGCTCCTGCCGTGACGGCGCCAACCTTCGAGCGGTACTCGACACTGTCGGCGGTCAACCTCATGAAGGCGTCCTCGAGCGAGGACCGCACCAGCGTGAGCTCGTGCAGCGGGAGGCTGTCGTGGTGCAGGAGATCGCCGATCGCCGACGCGTCGAGGCCCTGGACGTGGAGCGCGTCGCCGACGCCCTCCACGTCGAGCCCGCTCCTCGTCAGCAGCTCGGCCACGGCCGTGCGTGCCGGTGACTTGACCCGGACGTACGAGGTGGCGTGCGCGGCGATGAAGTCCTCGGTCGACATGTCGGCGAGGATCTGTCCGCGCCCGATGACGATCAGGTGGTCGGCCATCATCGCCATCTCCGACATGAGGTGGCTGGAGATGAAGACCGTACGGCCTTCGTCGGCGAGCCGGCGCGCGAGTGCGCGGACCCACCTGATGCCCTCGGGGTCGAGCCCGTTGACCGGCTCGTCGAGGATGACGACCGGCGGATCGCCGATCAGCGCAGCGGCGATCCCGAGCCGCTGCCCCATCCCCAGCGAGTAGCGTCCCGCCCGCTGACGAGCCACGGACTCCAGACCGACGAGCTCGAGCACCTCACCGACGCGGGTGGCCGGGATGCCGTTGCTCGCGGCGAGCCAGCGCAGGTGGTCACGCGCTGATCGGCCTGGGTGGAAGGCGTGGGCGTCGAGGAGCGCGCCGACCGAGCGCAGCGGCGCAGGTGACGTCTGGTGCCGATGACCGTTGACCGTCACCGAGCCCGCCGTCGGGGCGTCCAGACCGAGGATCATCCTCATGGTGGTCGACTTCCCCGCACCGTTGGGGCCGAGGAATCCGGTCACGCGACCTGGTCTGACCGTGAAGTCGATGGCGTCGACGGCGACCTTGTCGCCGAACGTCTTGGTGAGTGCCTGGGCGCGGATCATCCGATCGCCCGCCCCGATGTCTGAGCTGTCCATGCGCTCAGAGTCACGGGCAGTGGCGCCTGGGGGCATCGGGGAAACACCCCGGCCGTCCCCTGAGCCGACCCTGGAGACCGCCGTCGTACGGCGTCAGCCGATGACGGGGCGTGACTCCCCCAGCGCGGGGCGTGCGCCGGTACGAGACACCGCGAGAGCGGCCGTCTCCGCCCCTCGGCGCAGCGCCTGCTGCGCGTCGAGGCCGTCCACGCTCGCGGAGAGGAAGCCGGCGGCGAACGCGTCACCCGCGCCGGTGAGGTCCTCGACCTCCGTCTTCTCGGCGCGCTGGCGTACGAGGAAGCCGTCGGGGGTCATCTGGACCGCCCCCGAGGCGCCGAGGGTGGCGACCGCGGTCGGGTACCACCGGCCCAGCGCCAGCAGCGCCCTGTCGGGTTCGTCCTCCCCGGTCATGCATCGCAGCTCGTCGGCGTTGGGCAGAATCACGTCGACCCCGGACGTCCAGTCCACGAACTCCTCGACCCCGGCCTCGCGCAGGAACGCCACCGACCCCGGGTCGACCGACACCACAGCGCCGCGGTCGCGTGCACGGGCGACGATCTCCTGCGCGACCGGACGCGTCGCGGGATCGAAGAACGAGTAGCCGGTGAGGTGGACCCACCGGACGTCCTTCCAGGCCGACAGGGGGACGTCCTTGGTCGACAGGGCGCTGTTCGCGCCGCGGTCGACGAACATCGTCCGCTCTCCCGCCTCGTCGAGGGTGATGACGATCGTGGCGGTGTCGTGCTCCCCGTCGGCGGCGATGCGCGCCTGCACGCCGAAGCGCTCGAGCGACTCCGTGTGCCGGCGTGCGCCGTCCCTGCCGGCACGTCCGACGAACATCACATCGGCACCGAGCGACCCCAGCCACGCCGCGACGTTCGCCGCGGAACCGCCATCGCGCCTGCGGATCACCGCGGGGGTGTCGCTCGCTGGGGTGACAGTCGAGAGGGGCCGGACGATGAGGTCGTCGACCACGTCACCGACCACGAGGATGCGTGCCATGCGTCGAACGCTACCGCCCGGATAATCGGGTGCGCCGGACCTGCCCCTCGCCCTAGTGTCGGAGCCAGTTGCCAACGAACGAGCCGCGGAGGGAGGCAGAGATGGATGACTGCACGCACGACATCATGACGCGTCAGCGCGAGGCCTACGTACGCCGCACGCTGGAGCGCCGCCGGCCCGGGACGATCCACCAGGCCTCCTGGCGGGCCCGGGCAGCCGGCGCGGTGCGCCGGCTCGCCGACTCGGTCGACTCCCGCCCAGCGGGGACGACCGCGCCCACTCGTCCGATGTGACCCTCGGTCGCCCCGGATCGACGTGACGCCGAGCGCCGCAGACGCGGCGCCGCCACGACGGTGAATCCTCCCCGTCTACCGCACGAACCACACATCATCGACGTCCCGTACGGGCACGTCGACGACGCCTGCACAGGCATAGGGGCAATGACATGAACGAGTACACCCATCTCCTGCTCACGAACATGCGTGAACGAGAGCTCACCCGCCGACTCGAGCAGCGAGAGCACCTCGGTACGACCTACCGCCCCTCGCTGCGCAACCGGACGGCCAGGACGCTGCACAGGGTCGCCGACCGCCTCGACGGCCAGTCGTGACCGACGACCGTCAGAGCCGACACCACCGAGACCGGTGGCACCGAGACCGGTGTCACCGGTCTCGTGCGCTCCAGGCAGTGGCGATCTCGGCGCCGACCGTGATGTTGTTGGCCGCGATGTCGAGGTTGACCTCGAGGCTCGAGCCGTGGGTCAGCTCGACGATCCGGGCGAGCAGGTAGGGGCTGACGTCCTTGCCGGTGATCGCATCGCGCTCGGCCTCGGCGAGCGCCTGCCGCAGCGCCTCGTCGTGGACCCGCGGGTCCAGCTGCTTGTCGGACGGCAGGGGGTTGGCCACCAGCACCGCGCTCTCACGTCCGAGGGCGTCGTTGGCGGCCATCACCGCAGCGACCGTCGCGGCGTCGGGGACCGCCCAGTCCAGAGTCTCCCCCGACTCCGTCAGCCAGAAGCTCGGGAACTGGTCCGTCCCGTAGCCCAGCACCGTGACGCCGAGGGTCTCGAGGCGCTCCAGGGTCGCCGGGATGTCGAGGATCGACTTCACGCCGGCCGACACCACCGTGATGCGTGTGCCGGCGAGCGTGGTGAGGTCGGCCGACTCGTCGAACGTGGCGCTCGCCCCTCGGTGCACCCCACCCAGGCCGCCGGTGGAGAACACGCGGATCCCCGCCCGGGCCGCGAGGAAGGCCGTGGCCGCGACCGTCGTGGCACCGGAGGTCCGGGTCGCCATCGCGACGGGAAGGTCGCGTACGGACACCTTCACCACGGAGTCGTCGAGGGCGATCCGCTCGAGCGCGGCGTCGTCGAGCCCCACGTGCGGCTCCCCGTCGAGCACGGCGATCGTCGCGGGGACGACGTCGCGCTTGCGCAGGATCTCCTCGAAGTCACGGGCCGCCTGCAGGTTGCGGGGTCGTGGCAGGCCGTGGGAGATGATCGTCGACTCGAGCGCGACGACAGGTCGGCCGGCCTCGCAGGCAGCGGCGACGTCGGGGTGGATCCTCATCCGAGCGGTCTCTCCTCAGATCGTGGCGCGATAGAAGTTGGCGAAGGAACGCGAGGGCGTGGGACCGCGTTGGCCCTGGTAGCGCGACCCGTACTTCTCGGAGCCGTACGGGTGCTCGGCCGGCGACGAGAGCCGGAAGAAGCAGAGCTGGCCGATCTTCATGCCGGGGTAGAGCTTGATCGGGAGCGTCGCCACGTTGGCGAGCTCGAGCGTGACGTGCCCGTCGAACCCGGGGTCGACGAACCCTGCCGTGGCGTGGGTCAGGAGACCGAGACGCCCGAGCGACGACTTGCCCTCGACCCGGGCGGCGACGTCGACAGGGAGGGCGACCCGCTCGTACGTCGACCCCAGGACGAACTCGCCGGGGTGCAGGATGAACGGTCCACCGTCGGCCGCCGTGACCTCTTTGGTGAGATCGGACTGGTCCTCTGCGGGGTCGATGTGCGGATAGCGATGGTTCTCGAAGACCCGGAAGAACTTGTCGAGGCGGACGTCGATGCTGGACGGCTGCATCATCTCCTCGTCGTAGGGATCGAGGACGATCCGTCCTTCGTCGAGCTCGGCTCGGATGTCGCGGTCGGAGAGCAGCACAGACCGACGGTAGCGCAGGTCTGTGGACGGAGGCCTTGGCTGACCCCGGGTGGATGTGCTTCACTTCCGAGGTCCCCCCTGCTCTCCACGGAAGGTGAACTTGTGGCTACCCCCGGCCGCAGGAAGGCTCACCGCGCCCCCCGCAAGCGCAAGACGAGCCCGACGTCGTCCAGGATCCGTCCTTCCGTGACGGTCACGCCCGAGACCCCGCACGAGCGCCTGGAGGCTCTGCCTCTGCGCTCCGCCCGTCGCCGACCCGCCGCGCTGGCCGGTCTTCTGCTCGCAGGAGTGGCGACCGTGGCCGCTTCTGCCCCGCAGGCGATCAGCACGACCGCTGCCAACGTCGAGGGCGCGTCGACCAGCGGCATCGTGATCCGGTCCGCCCCCAGCCTCGAGCAGCACATCGCCGAGCGTCGTGAGATCGCCGTCACGCGCTCGAGCGGACGTGCGGCCCTCACCGCCCCCGGCAAGCAGGTGGTCGCCGGCGTCGCCGAGGCCACCGCAGAGCCGGAGGAGGAGGACGCGGCCGAGACCGAGGGCGCAGACTCCGAAAGCCCCGATGCCAGCACGCCGAGCGGATCGGTCTCGGGCAAGCCGTGCGCCAGCGGCTCGTCGGTCGAGAGCGGCCTCTCCTCGAACGCGATCGCCGTCCACCGGGCGGTGTGCGCCGAGTTCCCCAGCGTCTCCTCGTACGGCGGGGTCCGCGCGGGAGACGGCGGCGAGCACGGCACCGGACGCGCGCTCGACATCATGGTGAGCGGCTCGACCGGTGACGCGATCGCCGCCTTCGTGCGCGCGAACGCCTCCAAGCTCGGCGTCTCAGAGGTCCTCTGGGCGCAGAAGATCTGGACTATCCAGCGTGCCTCCGAGGGCTGGCGCCCGATGGAGGACCGCGGCTCGTCGACAGCGAACCACTACGACCACGTCCACGTGACGGTGAGCTGAGCGGCACCTATATAGTGGTCGGCGTCGCCTCGGCGACGACGCCCGCGGGCGTAGTTCAATGGCAGAACATCAGCTTCCCAAGCTGATAGTGCGGGTTCGATTCCCGTCGCCCGCTCCCTTCACGAAGGCCCTGGCCGAGACGACAACAGTCCCGGCCAGGGCCTTCGCTGTGAGTTAGCTCGACCAACCGAGGCCGTCGACGAACTCCTCCACCGCGGTCACGACGCGACCCAGGACAGCGACCGAGTCGGTCAGCGGGCCGGGGACGTACATGCCGTGATCTGCGCCCTCGACCTCGAGCACCCGCGCCGAGAGGCGGCGCGCGGCGTCGCCGTCCCACAGTGCGTCCGCCGTGCCGCCCACGAGCAGGAACGGCGCGGTTGCGCGGCTCAGGGCGTCGACCACCCACGGGAGGGTGAGTAGCGGCGTGATCCACACGGCGGGCAACGATCTTTCCGCGGCGATCGCCGCGGCATTCGTGCCCAGGGACTTGCCGATCAGCAGCGGTCGGCCGCCCACGTGGTCGATGAGAGGAACGATCTCGCCGCAGACCCAGTGCTCGATCCCCGGCTGATCGAGAGCCGAGGGCTGTCGGGACCACGAGTGCCGGTGCACGGTCGCGCCCCGCCGCTCTGCGACGTCACCGGCATACATCAGCAGCGGCGCGCCCGGTCCGAATCGAGCGCCGGGGATCACGACGACGTCGGTCATGCGGAGACCGTACCGACCGCGGGGCCACTTCGGGGCCATCGTCGTTCGTCGAGCAAGACCTTGTGCCCACCGTGCGATCAGTTCATTCGTCGCTGGCAGCGATTCGCCAGGTTCTCGCCCGCGCCGCCTGGCTCGCGCGGCGAGTTGCTGCCACGAACGGGATTTTTCGGCTGCTGCCCCTGTCGCTGTCTGGTCGGCTCGCCTAAGTTGAAGCGGTCCGACACGACTCAACGAGGAGGTCCGTAGTGCGAAGAGCACTTACCGGAGCCCTGGGAGCAGCCGTCGCCGCCACCTTGGTGACCACTGCAACACCGGCAGCGGCAATCGACGACGTCAACACGACGCAGCTCCGCAAGGCTGTCACCGTCAACGGCATCCTGAAGCACGCACG
>NZ_JARBCJ010000279.1:0-2827 GCF_028803055.1 Mumia sp. | reverse complement strand
TCCAGGGCGGCGAGGAGATCCGCGCCGAGGTCGTCGTCTCGGCCGCCGACTTCAAGAAGACGTGGTCTGAGCTGGTCGGCGACCCGCACCTGACCCGCAGGCTGCGGCGCAAGCTGGACGGCCTGGAGATGACGCTGCCGATGTTCGCGGTGTACGTCGCTCTCGACGTCGACCTGCGCGAGCGGGACACCCCGCCGCTCGCCTGGGTGTGGCCGAACAACGACGTCGACGGCTACTACCGCGAGGTCGCCGCGGGTCGCTGCCCCGAGCAGATGCCGGTGGGGATCAGCTGCCCGACGGCCAAGGACCCGGCGGGGACCCACTCGGCGCCTCCCGGCTACTCGACGCTCGAGCTCGTGAGCTGGGCGCCGAAGGACTACGGGTTCTGGAACGTCGAGACGGGCCCGGCGGACGGTGGCAGCTACGGCCGTGACGAGCGCTACCTCCAGCTCAAGGAGGAGCTCACGCAGCGCGTGCTCGACACCGCCGAGCTCATGATCCCCGACATCCGGGAGCGGATGGTCTTCTGTGAGGCGTCCACCCCCATCACCCAAGAGCGCTTCACCCTCACGACCGGCGGCTCCTGCTACGGCATCGCGCCGTTGCTCAAGAACCTCGGCCCGTTCCGTCCGCGGGTCACCACCCACATCCCGGGCCTGTTCCTCGCGGGCGGGAGCACGGAGCACATGTTCGGCATCAACGCCACGATCTACGGCGGGATGGGTACGGCCGGCGCCGTGCTGGGCCGCGACCTCGTCCAGGAGGTCAACGACGGCGCCGTCTTCGTGGATGAGACCCGCCTGACGGAGATCACCGACGACTTCGACCCGCTCCTCGCGTCGAAGCCCGGCTCGGCGATTCGGCGGCCGGTGCGCCGCCGTCCTCGCGCCACCGCCTGAGTCGCCGAGGACGTCGACAACTCCGGCCCTTGTCACATCGCGGCTGATGGTGTCGTCTGACGTGCGTGAGCGTCGTGATCGTGGTCCTGGTGGCAGCCCTCCTGCACGCGACCTGGAGCGCCCTGGCGAAGTCGACGTCCGATCGCGTCGCGGGCTTCGCGGCGATGTCCACCGTCTCGGTCGTCCTCGGGGCGGTGGGCGTCGCCGTCGTGCCCTCCCCGGACCCGAGCTCGTATCCGTACCTGGCGATCTCGGGCGTGCTGCACGTGGTCTACATGCTGCTGATGACCTGGAGCTATCGCGTCGGTGACTTCAACCAGGTCTATCCGCTGGCTCGGGGCACCAGTCCGCTCCTGGTCACCGTCTTCGGACTCCTCTTCCTCCACGAGGTGCCCGGTCGTGGTCAGCTCCTCGGCATCCTGCTGGTCTGCGCGGGGCTGCTCGCCCTGGTGTTCACTCGTTCGCGTCGTCCGGCGCCCGCCTGGCCGGCGGTGGCCTCCGCCGTTGCCACCGGGGTGGCCATCACCAGCTACACGGTCGTCGACGGCCTCGGGGTGAGGAGGGCCGACGCGGTCCTGGGCTACGTGTTCTGGTTGCAGCTGATCATGGGGCTCGGATTCCTGGTCGTGGCAGCGGCTGTCCGAGGGCGGCGCGTGCTGTCGTTCGACCGGACGATCTGGATCCGGGGACTGGGCGGGGGACTGATCGCCACGGCTGGCTACGGTTTGGTGCTCTGGGCACAGACCCAGGCAGATCTCGGCACGGTCGCGGCGCTGCGGGAGACCAGCATCGTCTTCGGTGCCGTGATCGGCGCCGCGCTGCTGCACGAGCCGATGGGCCGGCAGCGCGTCGTGGCCTCCGCCGTGGTGGTCGCCGGCGTCGTCCTGATCGTCTGATCTCCTACGGCTGTGACGGTGGCGCGGCGACGAGCTGCTGGCCTCCGTCGATGTCGAACGTCGCTCCGGTGAGCGCCGGGTTGGTCATGATGTGGACGGCCAGGGCGGCGACGTCCTCCGGCTCGACGACTCTCCCGGTCGGCACCGTCCGCCGCAGCTCGTCGAGCCTCTCCTCGAGTCCGTCCCCGAGGAGCCGTGCCGACAGTGGCGTGTTCACGAAGCCGGCGGCGATGAGGTTCACGCGTACGGGTGCCACCTCGACGGCGAGGCTGGCGGCGAGCGCGGGGAGGGCTGCGGTCATCGCGGACGTCACACCGATCCCGATGCTGGGATGACGGCCTCCGGTCCCGCCCATGAAGAGGAGCGCGCCACCGGGGCGGACCCTGGGTGCGCCGTACCGCGCGATGCCGGCCATGAGCAGCGGGTGGTCCTGCAGCGCCCGTCCCGCCTCGCCGAAGTCGGTGTCCCACAGGGAGGCGTAGTACGGGTTCCCGGCCGTGACCATGACGTGGTCGACCGGCTGCTCGAGGTCGGCGAAGAACCCGCGTACGGCATCGAGGTCGTGGGCGTCGAAGGCGGCTGTCCGCCGGGCACCGACCTCCTCTGCCGCCGCCGCCAGTCGGTCGGCGTCACGGCCGACCAGGAGGACATCGGCTCCCTCGATCCGTGCTTCGCGCGCGGTCTCGAGGCCGATGCCTGCGCTCCCGCCGATCACGACGACGGTCTGATCCAGCAGCCTCCCGCGGCGGGGCGGCGGGTCCTCGGTGTGGGCCGTCATGGGGTCGACTCCTTGGCTCGCCGTTCTTGATCACACGGTCCTCCCGAATCGATGCAGCGGCAAGAGGGTCGTACGGGTTTCCCTTGCGACGCGCGATGTCGATCGACCCCGCGACCGCGGCGCGCGACGCTCATCGCGCGGCAGCCCATCGACTGAAGCTCCTGAACGACCCTCACCGGCCACTGCCGACGGAGGTCTTCGACGACACCGTGAGCATCGGTGCCGGCGACCTGGCCTACGACCTCGACGACCTG
>NZ_JARBCJ010000278.1:0-2840 GCF_028803055.1 Mumia sp. | reverse complement strand
CGCGGGTCGACAGTGCCCAGGCGGCGGCCGCGACGACGGCCGACGTCGCCACCATCGTGGTCACGACGCCGCCGACGTGGAGCGGTGCCAGCAGGATCACGGCCGCGGCGACGGAGCTCGCGGCCCACAGGAGCGAGACGATGCCGTGCGAGCGACGCGCGAGCGCGTCAAAGACGAGGAGCTGGACGATCGCCAGCAGTGAGCCCTCGAGCGCGAAGAGCCAGAGCATGGGCTGAACCTCGGCGTACTGGTCTCCTCCCACGAGGATGAGCGCCAGACCGGACAGCGCTGCCGTCGCCGCCGTCGCGCAGGCGCCGACGATCGCCACGGCGAGGATGGCGAGCCTCCGAGCTCTCTCCGCCCGCGCACGAGCGAGCCGGGGGAACGCGACGATGCCCACGAACTGCGGGAGGAACAGCGCCGCCTTGGTCAGGATGAGGCCGGCGCCGTAGAGCCCGCTGTCGTGCGGGTCGAGGGCGACGCGGGCCAGGAGCGCGTCGAGGTTGCTGAGGACGAGGTAGGCGAGCATGGCGTGCGAGCCCGCGAGGACCTCCCAGACGTACGGTCGAGCGCCGACGACGCCGCCCACCCGCAACAACCTCCCGCAGAGCAGGATCGGCAGCCACGCGCCCACCATGACGCCGGCGATCGCCGCCGTGGGGGTCGGGCTGATCAGCATCGCCGCCGTCCCGAACACGATGCGCCCCACCCCGCTGGCCACGTACACCGCCGACAGCGAGGTCCACCGGTGCTGCCCCTGCGCGATGCCGGCGAGCGCGCCCATCAACGTCAGCGGGACGACCGCCGCGCCGCAGAGCACCACGGGCCAGGGAGAGTCCAGCCGGAGAGCATCGGCGATGAACGGACTCAGGACGGCCAGCACGCCGCCGACGGTTGCCCCCAGGGCGAGGGAGACCGTCGTGGCCGTCGCCGTGACCCGCTCGGCCGAGGCAGGTGCGACGGCGATCCGACGGGCCGTCGTCGTCTGCACCGCGAGCGCCGCGACGTTGGCGACCAGGATGACGCCCAGGAGCGCGGTCAGCGCACCGAACGAGGCAGGCACGAGCGCCCGCGCGGCGACGAGGTTGAAGGCGTACGCGCCGGCGTTCATGACCATCATGGCCACGGCGATGCGTCCCCCCGCGCTCACGGCGGTCGACGACGGGCTCGGTGGGGACGTGGGCTCAGACACGGACCAGATATAACCATGCGTGATGAGTCGACGACGTTGGGGGAAGGCCTGGCCGTGGGTCATGGCGCTGCTGGTGTGCGCGCCGATGCTCGCCGGCGGCTACGTCCTGTCCTACGACATGGTCTTCGTGCCGCGGTTGGACATCGCCCGCTCCGACGTGTGGGGACTGGGCTCGGCGACGCCGCGCGCCGTTCCGTCGGATGCCGTCGTGGCGCTCGCGAACCTGGTGGTCCCGGGGTGGCTCCTGCAGAAGGTGGTCCTGGTCGGGAGCCTCGTCGCGGCCGGTGCCGGAGCGATGAGAATGCTGGAGCGCTTCGGTCTCGGCGCCCAGCTGGCCGGGACGACCTGGTACGTCTGGAACCCGTACGTCGCCGAGCGCCTCGTCATCGGTCACTGGCCGCTGCTGGTGGCGTACGCGGCACTGCCGTGGCTCGTCGTCGCCTGTCTCCAGGTCCGTGCGGGGGAGGGGGTGCGCTGGTGGCGCTGGGTGGTCCCCCTCGCCGCCACCGCGCTGAGTCCCGCGTCGGGGGTCATCGGCGCGGTCCTGGCGCTGTCGGTGTGCGGCTGGCGGCGCTGCGGGAGGGTCGTCGTCGTGGCTGTGGCGGTCAACCTGCCCTGGATCGTGGCCGGACTCGCCCACGCCGGGACGGGCCGCAGCGACCCGGCAGGGGTCGCCGCCTTCGCGTTGAGGCCGGAGGCGGGGCTCGGCAGGCTCGGCGCGGCACTCAGCCTCGGCGGCATCTGGAACGCCGACGTGGTCCCCGACTCGCGGAGCCTGGTGACCGCCACGGTGTTCTGCCTGCTGCTGTGGGCGGTGATGGTCGTCGGTGCGGTGGCCGCGTGGAGGGGTGGCCCAGCCCGCGAACCGATGCGCGCGCTCGCGCCGGCCGCGGTCGTGGGACTCGTCGTCGCCCTCCTCGGGGCGTACGTTCCCGGGCTGCTGGAGTGGGTCGTGGAGTTCGTGCCGGGTGGAGGGCTGCTCCGTGACGGTGCGCGTTACCTCGCTCTGCTGGCGCCGCTGCAGGCGATTCTCGTGGCGGCGGGCCTCACCGTGCTCGCGGGGCGGCTTCGTACCGGATTCCCTCGCTGGAGCGTGCTGGGGGTCGCGATCCTGCTGCCGATCGCGGTGATGCCCGATCTCGCCTGGGGTGCGGGCGGCCGGCTGCAGGCGGTCTCGTACCCGGCCGAGTGGGAGCAGGCGCGCGAGGCTATCGCCGACAGCGATGCCACGGGCGACCTCCTGGTGCTTCCGTTCAGCGCGTTCCGTGCCCCGGCGTGGAACGACGGCCGGGTCGTGCTGGATCCCGCGGGCCGATACTTCCCCCGGTCGTCGGTCGTGAATGACGACCTCGTCGTGTCCGGCAAGGTCGTCGCGGGAGAAGACGAGCGGGCGCGGGCGGTGGCGAGCGCACTCGAGGCGGACGATCCTGCCGCGGCACTTCGGGCCGAGGGGATCGGCCTCGTGGTCGTTGAGGAGGACGCGTACGGTGCCGACGACCTCGACGCCCTCCGGGCGGACCTCGAACCCGTCTTCAGCGGTGATCAGCTCACGGTCTACGAGGTGCCCGAGTGACATCGTCCAACAACTGGTTGTGATGTTGGTCATCGGAGCCAACTGACTGGTAACCTGACGGCTCAGACTTCAGGA
>NZ_JARBCJ010000277.1:0-2901 GCF_028803055.1 Mumia sp. | reverse complement strand
CGCCGAGCAGCACGACGACCTCGCCGCGCTCCAGGTCGAGGTCGACTCCGTCCAGCACGACCACGTCGCCGAAGCTCCGGCGTACGTCTCGTGCTGTCACGAAGCCTGCAGTCCCCGTCGCCACGACAGCGCCCTCCTCTCCGCGACCCGCAGCACGAGGTCGGACAGCAGCCCGAGGACGGCGTACGCCAGAAGGCCGAGAAGCACGATTTCCGTCTGGGAGAACTCGCGCGCCTCCATCATCATGAAACCGAGCCCCGAGTCGGTGTTGACCTGCTCGCCGACCACCAGGCTCAGCCACCCGGCGGCGAACGCGAGGCGCAGACCCAGGAACAGCGACGGCATCGTGCCCGGGATCACCACGTGCCGGATCCGCTCCGCTGCCGACAACCCACAGGTGCGTGCCGCCTCCACCAGTCGCTCGTCGATGTTGCGTATCCCGGCGTAGAGATTCAGGTAGATCGGGAAGAAGGCGCCGAGCGCCACCAGCGTGATCTTGAGCGGCTCCCCGATGCCGAGCCAGATGATGAGCAGCGGGACGAGGCCGAGGTGAGGAAGCATCCGGGCCATCTGCACGGTCGGGTCGACGAGCGCGTCGCCGACGCGGACCAGCCCTGCGAATGCCCCGAGCACGAGCGCCAGTCCGCCGCCGATCAACAGTCCGACGAGCGCGCGGGTGAGGGACTCGTACACGTGCGCGGGCAGGCTGCCGTCCTGCGTCAGACGCCAACCCGCCGCCAGGACCTCGCTCGGCGGAGGCAGCTTGTCGGGCGACACGATGCGGGTCTGTGCCAGCAGCTCCCAGGCGCCCGCCAGGACCAGCGGGGTGACCAGCCGCAGTCGGCGCAACCACGCCTCCGTGCGGGCACGTCGACGGGCCGCGGTCGGTCGTCCCCCCGGGGCCTGGCCCGTGGACCCCGCGGAGACCGACCTGGCGGCTTCGGGCAGGGTCACCCCGCCGGTCACGGCGGTCGGCGCCTCGGTCACTCGAGGATCTCCGAGTACCTGTCGTCCACGCGGCCGGCGACATCGACGGGGCCAGGGATCAGGTCGAGGTCCGCGAAACCGTCGGCGATCGTCTGGATCTCGGCACCGATCTCCGGGGTGAGCGCCGCCAACGGCTGGGCGCTGCGGGCGAGCGCACGTGCCGCCGTCTCCCGCGGGATCTTGAGCTCCGGAGCGAGCAGGTCGGCCCGCTCCTCGGGGTTCGCGATGCCCCAGTCGGTGACCTCGCGGTACGTCCGGAGGAACTCCTCGATCTGCTCCGGCTTCTCCTCGAGCGCCTCCGGGGAGACGAGCACGTACTCGCGGTTGTTCGCCAGGCCCGTCGCGTCCGCGAGCACCTTCACGCCGGGCTGCTCTGCGAGCGCGAAGTACGGGTCCCAGATGATCCAGGCGTCGACCTGGTCGTTGTCGAACGCGGGTCGCGCCTCAGCGGGCTTGAGGTACTTCACGTCGATGTCGTCGATCGTCATGTCGTGCGCCTCGAGGAGCTTCACGAGGAGCCAGTGGACGTTGGAGCCCTTGTTGAGGGCGACGGTCTTGCCCTTGAGATCCTCGAACGACGTGAAGCCGCTCTTCTCCTTCACGAGCACCGCTTCGCCCTTCGGGACGGGTGCGGAGGTCGCGATGATGGTGAAGTCGGTCTTGCCGGCGGCGGCGAAGATGGGCGGCGCCTCGCCGGTCTGCCCGATGTCGACCGCCCCGGCCTTCAGCGCCTCGGTCAGCGCCGGGCCGCTCTCGAAGAGCGACCACTCCGCACCACGAGCGGCGTTGCGCGCTTTCACGAGGCTCAGACCGCCGAAGCGTTGGTAGCCGACCTGGAGCGGCTCGTCGGCGTCGGCGTCGTCCCCGCCGCCGCACGCGCTCAGCCAGCTCGACATCAGCAGCGCGACGGCGGCGGTCAGGGTGGCGGTGGTTCTGCGCATGAGGGTCCTCGGAGGTCTCGACGAAGCGACGGCGGCCAGTCTTGCGAGGACTTCGCGTCACCGGCAGGGTTGCGCTCGCCGCGGGAGAAACACCGAGGGACGCGTCGATCGGCGGCTCCCGCCGGATCGCGTGGTCACGATCGGAGAACGAACCCGTTGGAACGCCGTCCGGGTCCCCTAGTGTGTGTCCGCCCGCCAACTCCGGCGGGCCCTACCACCCGAGGTGGCCATGCGTCGCGCCCTTGTCCCAGCTCTCGCCCTTGCTCTCGTCCCCCTGGCCTCGTTGCCGGCTCCCGCGGTCGCCGGCCCGGCGACACCGGGCGTCGTCACGCCGACCAGCGGACCGGCCGCCTTCTCGTTCGAGGTGCCGGAGGCGATGACCGCCGTGCTCCTCGAGATCCGTCGGGTCGGCTCGTCCGCCGTCGTCGCCTCGACCGACCTGGGCGACCTGGCCGCCGGCACGACCAGCGCCACGTGGGACGCGCGCACGACCTCGGGCACTGCGGTCGCCGACGGGTCGTACGTCGCCACGCTGCGCGCCTCCGACGCCGCGACCCCGCTCGCCGACGAGTCGACCGTCCGAGTGAACCTCGCCGCGCCGAAGTCCGCCGCGGCCCCCGCGGTCTCGGCCACGAGCGTGTTCCCGTGGAACGACGGCTACCGCGACGCGATCACGCTCACCGGCGTCACGCCGACGACCGAGACACCTGCGTCCGCCGCGGTGCAGGTGCTCAACGCCTCGGGTGCCGTGGTCTGGTCGGCTGCCGGCCGTACCGCGCGCTGGACGGGCCGCTCCAGCGTGGGCGCCATCGTGCCCGCCGGCACCTACCGCGTCCGCTCGCGGTACGTCGACGCCGACGGCCTCGTCGGCTACAGCGCTCCCCGCGCCGTCACCGTGTCGGCCAAGCGCCTCGTGACCCGGAAGGTCACCGAGCGGATCTCGCCCAAGGCCTTCCTGTACTACCCGTACGTC
>NZ_JARBCJ010000276.1:0-2902 GCF_028803055.1 Mumia sp. | reverse complement strand
ATCAGCTTCCGCGCGACCATCCTCCCGGGTGTCCGGATCGGCGAGGGTGCTGTGGTGGCCGCCAACGCCGTCGTGACGCGAGACGTTCCCGACTACGCCGTCGTGGGCGGCATCCCTGCCAAGGTCATCGGCCAGCGGACCCGCGACCTGGACTACTCGATCAGCGAAGGCGGACCCTGGTTCGTCTGACTCAGATCGGCCCCACAGGCGCGAAGGCACTGATGCGCGGGTCCCACGGTGCGCCCTCGAGGAGACATCGGGTCACCAGCACGTACCGCCCGACGTAGTCGTCCTGAGTCAGGCCGCGGTCAGCCGATCGGTCCCCGGCCGCGTCGGACTGCTCTGACACCGCGTCGATGATCGCCTTGGTCAGCGCGTCGGTCTCGCCCACAGGAACCAGCGTGGCGTCTCCCTCGACGTAGTCGGCGATGCCACCTGCGTCGCTCACCACCAGAGGCCGTCCGGCGCTGAGGGCCTCGATGCACACCGTGGCACCGGACGCGTGGGCGTTGTCGAGCAGAGGGACCGCCACCACGGCCGCGGACGAGTAGAGCGCCGCCAGGTCCCGCACGTTAGTGACCGGCGCGACGGTGGCGTTCGCAGGCCAGTCGAGCCCGGTCGCGCGCGGTGACCGGGTGGCCACGGCGAAGTCCACCTCGGGGAGGCTGCGGGCGGCCTCGCGCAAGGCCTCCCAGTCACGGTGTCGGTCGTTGCCGATCGACAAGACCAAGGAGCGCCCGCTCGGCGCGACCTCGGCACCCGTCTCCCCCGCGACCGATGCCGAGCCGAACGGCACCAGCACGACCTCCCGCCCAGTGACGCGCCGACGCGAGATCTCTCGGTTGCACCGGCTGTGGACCAGCTCCACCTCGGCACCGCGAAGCAGCGACGCGTACAGCCGCCGCCGCCATGCCGGGAGGTCCGCCCACTCGTCCCAGAGCCACACCGTCTGCGCGATCACCGGGGTGCGGCGGCTCTTGCGCTCGAGCCTCTGGACCGCCAGCACCGCCAGGTGCTCGCGCTCGGTGTGCGTCCACACCACGTCTGAGTCGGCGACGAGTCGCCGGTTGCGGAATGCATGAACCAGGTCGAACCCGAGGCGTTGACGGAAGGCCTCGCGGAGGCGTCTGCCAAGCCTGCCCTCCGGGTGGGACCGTGCCCACGCCATGTCGAACCAACGCTGGGCCTTCTCGTACCCGTACGGCGTGACGTCCCACGCGAGGCCGGCCTCGTGACGGCGACGCCATTCCTCGGGATCCTGCGCGTGGCCGAGGACGACCGCCACCCGCGGCCGTGCAAGAGAGGGCTCGCTCACCTGCGGCACCTCCCGCGCGTACTCCGAGTAGCGGTGGCCGAGGATGCCTGCCACCATCCCGGAGCCACGAGCGATGTTGCGGGTGCCCTGCGCGCGCTGCGACAAGGAGCCGGTCAGACGACCGGCCGTCCAGCGCAACGCCCCTCCAGCGACGCGCACCGTGCCCTGAGCGAGCAGGCTGGCGCGCTGACGGAGGCGGGCCCCCGGTCCGACGCAGACGGCGAGGTTGGTCCGGCTCCACGAGTTGCCGCTGCGATAGGAGCGTCGCACGACCCAGTCGCGGGTCAGACGCTCCGGCGGCACGACGTCGGTCACCAGTGCCTCGTCGCACCAGACGAATCGCCCGCCCCGTAGCCGCGCGTCATGACTGAAGAGCGTGTCCGAGCCGCCGGTGAGCCCGAACCGGTTGTCGAACGCCAGGCCGAGGGACCGTAGGAGGCGGAGGTCGAGCAGGAGGTTGTTGGTGGCCACCACGTCGACGACGGTTCCCGTCGGAAGACGGCGGCGCGTGAAGAAGCGGCCTGCGAGGATCCATGGCTCCGGCGCGTGCGCGAACTCTGAGACGACCGGTCCGACAACGCCCAGGACACCAGGATGGTCTTCGTACGTCCGCACGAGCGCGTCCAACCAACCGTCGCTGGGGCGCTCGTCGTCGTCGATGAAGACGAGCAGGTCGGCGTCGTCGACCTCGGCGAGCGCCCGGTTCCGCGCGGCGGCGATGCCCGGCGTCGGCGCGTGCGCGTAGCGGACGACGTCGCCCGGGAAGGAACCTACGACGTCGCGAGCACTCGCCGACGGGTCGTTGTCGATGACCTGCACGTAGGCGTGCCCCGGGTACGAGGCAACCTGCGCGACCAGCCGCGGCAGGCTCGCCTCGATGTCCTCAGGGCGCCGGAACGTGAGTACGGCGATGGCTACCGTAGGCCGAGACGGCACGTCAGTCGATGACCTTGGCGAGCAGGTTGGCGTAGACGAGCGCCTGAGGCGCGTTCGTCGCCGAGCCTCCCAGGTATCCGGAGACGCCGACTCCACCCGCTGCCTGCAGCGCAGCGGTGGAGTCCGTCGCCGAGGCCGTCCACGATGCCGGCTCCGCCTCCCCGGTCTTCCACACCTTGGCGCGGACCGTCGTCGGTGAGGTGCCGACCGCCTGCACCTTGACCTTCAGGACGTCGCCGAGCTGGTAGGAGAGACCGGGGGCCACGGTGCTCGCGAGCAGCGACTCGGCTCCGCCGACGAAACGGCTCGGCGAAACGACGACCTGCCCATCGGGCTGAAGTCTCAGGCGCACCCGGTAGCCGTCGTTGACCGAACCACGGACCCCGAACCAGGCGAAGATCCCCGAGCCGGTGAGAACCTTCTCGGCGCGGACCTCGGCCGTCAGCTCCGTCGACGTCCCGCTGACGGAGCTCAGCCATGCGGTCGACGTGCCTCCGGCAACGTGCATCTGGAGGCGGCCGACCCCGTCGGCGACCGAGTAGTTGCTGGCCAGCCAGGTGGTCGACCAGGAACCACCGACGTCTGCCGTCCCGAACCCGTTGGAGGAGGTGCGTCCGAAGGCGTCCTTCGCGATGACCGCATCGGGCGGCG
>NZ_JARBCJ010000275.1:0-2905 GCF_028803055.1 Mumia sp. | reverse complement strand
GTCGTGAAGAGCGTGGTCGTGACGTTGCGCCGACCCTCCCCGTACATCGTCGGCACGTCGGCATAGCTCTGCCCCGTCGCCGTGATCGTCCGGGCGAAGCCGAGGCGCTGCGTCGCCGCGAGGTGTGACGTACCGTCCTGCCCCACGAACGCACCCGGCGAGAGGTAGTGCGACTCCGACCGCAGCCCGAGCCGGTGGGCGAAGTCGACCACCGTCTTCATCCGGTCCGCCGGGAGCCGGACGTAGGTCTTGAGGAAGTCGTAGTCGAGCGTCTTCACCCGCGCGAGCTCCCTCGCGACGTCGCCGTCGGTCTCGGTCGGGCGCATGAAGTTGTAGTAGACCCGCGAGCCGTCGATCGGCTCCCCCGTCGCGTAGAAGCGCGGACCGATCCGCGCTCCGGCGTCGAGCGCGTCGCGGTCCTCCATCGCGCGGTACGCCTGGTCGCCGACCGACAGCGTCGACGTGATGCCGTACGCGAGGTTGATCCGGCCCTGCCGGTCGCCGAAGAACCGCGACTCGTACTCCTGGTGGACGTGCGAGTCCATCAGGCCGGGCATGATCGTGAGGTCCGACGCGTCGATCGCCTGCACCCCGCGATGGTTGTGACGGTCGTGCGCGGCGATGCTGCGGATGCGGTTGTTCACGACCGTGATGTCGACGTCGTGGCGCAGCCTGCGCCGCTCGCCGTCCCAGAAGGCGCCGGCGTGGACGACCGTGCGGCCGGTGGCGACCTCGGGTCGGAATGACAGCGGCACGCGGATCGTGCGCGCCCTGCCGGTGCGTGCATCGGCGAGCCGGAGCCGGCCGTTGTTCAGATAGAGCAGGCGGCGGGAGTCACCGCTCCACGACGGCGCGTCCGCGACCTCGCCGTTGACCTGACGCGGCTGCCCCGCGGGCGTGCCGTCCGGCTGGACCGGCATCACGCGCAGCGTCGACCGGACCACGAACGCCATCTGCCGTCCGTCGGGCGACCACACCGGACCGTCGTCCCCGCGTGTGGAGATCGAGGCGTGCGTACGGCCCGGAGGATGGAAGGTCTGCTCCCCGGTGGCGACGTCGACGGTGAGGATCTGGCTCGTGCCCTCGCGGAAGCGCTGCGAGTACTGCTTCACGGCAGCGAATGCGATCGTCGACCCGTCGGCCGACCACGTGGGCCTGCCCGGACCGAACAGCGACGGGACCAGCTCGCGTACGGCACCGCTGCCGACCTCGAGCACGTACGTCGCGCCGCGCTGGTCCTGGAAAGCGACCTGCGTGCCGTCGGGCGAGAACACGCCGGAGACCTCTGCCGAATCCAGCGCGGTGAGGCGTCGCTCCGCACCCGTGCGCAGCGTACGGACGTAGAGGTCCTCGGTGCCTGCACGGTCCGACGAGTAGAGGAGCCGACGTCCGTCGGGCGAGAACGTCGGGTTGACCTCGTGGAAGTCGTCGTTCGTGAGTCGCTCCGGGCGCCCTCCGATCGGCATGATCCATAGGTCGTTGAGCGCCACGAAGGCGATGCTCGTGCCGTCGGGCGAGAGCTGGGGCGTGAGCACCCCCGTGACGTCGCGTCGGCGACGGTCGTCGAAGTCGTGCTTCTTGAGGCGGTAGTCCGCGCCGCGAAGCCGTACCTGAGCGGTGAACGGGATCTCCGACGGCTCGCCGCCGGAGGCCGCGACCTCACGGATGCCGCCGTCTGCGGCGTAGAGCAGCGTGTCGCCGTCGGTCCACTCCGGTGTGAACAGGAAGACGTCGGACCCCTGGGTGACGGGCTTCCCGTCGACCATCAGGTCCGAGCGCGTGCCCTGCTGCTCGACGTACGCGACGCGCTCACCATCCGGCGCCATCGCCGGTGACTGGAGGGTCGTTCCGGTGGCCGGGGCGGGGACAAGCACCTGCGCCGCACCGGCTCGGTCGCTCGCGGTGACCGCGTTGTCGGCGACGTACACGACGCGTCGACCGTCCGGTGACCACGACGGCGTCACCTCCTGGCCGGCACCGGTGGTCCAGCGCGTCAGCTCGCCGCTGGCGACTTCCACCGACCAGATGTCGTAGCTCCCGCTGCGGTCGGACGCGAAGACGACGTGCCGACCGTCGGGGGACCACCGTGGCTCACGGTCGTCGTACCCGCCGGTGGTGAGCTGCGTCGTGTCGCTGCCGTCGGCGTCGGACGTCCAGATGTGAAACCGACCGTCGCGGTAGGACTGGAAGACCAGCCGCCCGTCCGAGGCGACGTCGGGACGTGCGGTCTCGAGCAGCGGGTCGGTCAGGCGTCTCGCCTTCCCGCCGCCCTCCGGGACGCGGTAGAGCATCCCGTGGAGGTCCATCACCATGCTGCCGTCCGGTGCTGCCGCGACGGCGAGATTGGTCCCCTCCTCGAGGGTGACGGTGGTCGTCCGCGGCTTGGGGGCGCCGTTCGGATCGGCTTGTGCGCCCATGACGCTGGTCGCCACCAGCGCCACGGCGGCGGCTCCCACGGTGAGGGAGCGTGTCGGGACTCTCGGATGCATCACTGTCTCCTCCGCTGGTTGAGTGATGCAACGGGATGTTTCCAGTCCGTTTTCAGATGAAAAGTCGCCGCGTGGGTGATTGAGACGGGCGGTGCACTCCCTGAGCCGAGCGGTCGGTCAGGCGGGACGAGCGGAGCCTAGGGGTGCGTGAGCCGGGTCCGGGAGAGGAACGCGTCGGGGCTGCGTGACTCCAGGAGCTCGAGGAGGACACCGTCTCTCGTGGTGCCGTAGCAGACCGCGGCGATGCCACCGCTGGACTCGGCGACCGGGTGGTGCCACGTCGTCCCGTCGAGGCTGCCCCGTACGGCGTCGATGCCCTCGACGTCCACGCACAGGTGGTTGACGCCGAGGTCGACCGGACGCGCGGCCGGCTCGTCGGCTCCGCCGCTCACCTCGACCGTAACGGGGCCGGGGAC
>NZ_JARBCJ010000274.1:0-2955 GCF_028803055.1 Mumia sp. | reverse complement strand
GGTGGTGGTCGCCCTGGGCGCACTGCCCCCCCCGTACGCCCCGGGGGTCTTCGGGGGGGGGCCGCCCCCGCCCGGTACGACGTCGGTCGGGGAGCGGCGGGGCAATGCCCCGAAAACGCGCTGATCCCCTAGGCTCGACTCGACCGAACTGCCTACGAGGAGTCGTGATGTCTCAGCCTGGAGCCCCCGGATCCGTGGACGACGCCGAGCCCACCATCGGGAGGCTCGTCTCGGACATCAGCAGCGACCTCTCCACGTTGGTGCGGGGAGAGATCGCGCTGGCGAAGTCTGAGCTCCGGGTCAGCGCCAAGGCGGGCGGGGTCGGCGCAGGCCTCCTCGTCGCGGTCGGCGTCCTGCTGCTCTTCGTGATCACGATGCTCTCGATGGCAGGCGGGTTCTTCTTCGCATGGCTCTTCGACCGCGACATCCCGCTCGGCTTCACGTGGGGCTTCCTCGTGATGACCGGTGTGTGGCTCCTCGTCGTGCTCATCTTCGCGCTGGTCGGCATCCGGTTCCTCAAGAAGGTCAAGGCGCCCAAGCGGACGATCGCGACCGTGCAGGAGATCCCCTCCGCCCTCAAGGGAAAGACCGATCCCCGCATCACCATCGATCTCCCGGCGGCCACGCCGTCCCCCGCGGGGGCCGACGCCGCTGCGGCTGCTGCGGAGCGCTCGAGGTCCGGCAAGCGCGCTCGCTGACCCCGCGTGCGCCTAGGGGCGCGCCTCAGGTCTCGAACGCACCACGAGACCGCTGACCACCGAGACCGCACCGGCGATCGCGAGCGCGGCCATCCAGACGGCGTACGAGCGCACCGCCTCGTCGTGGACCTGCTCCATCAGGGAGCGCCCGAACCCAGCCCCGGCCGCCACCTCGTCGACCACGCGGTCGCCCCCGGCGACGGCCAGGATCATCTCCACGGCGGCGATCGCGACGAGCCCTAGTCCGAGCAGCACGAGCGCGCTGCCGCGACGCCGGGCAGCCGCGACGGCGCCCGCCAAGAGCAGGACCGCGGCGCCGCCCAGCGCCCACGACCACGGTGCCAGCTCGCGGAGGCGGTCGACGACGTCACGCTGCTCGGGAGTGCCGACGGCGACCACGAGGTCGCTCGGTCCCTGCAGCTGGGTGCCGAGCCGTCGGTTCGCCGCGTCGACGACCAGGTCCACCATCGGGGAGAGATCGACGCCGAGGCGCCCGTCGAGCTCGGCCGGCGGCATGTCGGTCACGTTGAGGCGGTGCGACAGCGTGTTGACCTCGGTCCAGGCGGCGTCGAATCCGCTGAGCTCCGTCATGCCGTCCGCAACCCTGCGCACGACCCCGTCGGCGGCGCGACCCGCGACACCGTCGAGACCGGTGTCGCTGACCACGGCGTCGGCGACGGTGTCGGCCAGCGCCGTACGAAACTCCGGGTCGTCGCCCAGCGGGGCGACGAGGGACACGTAGCCGGACTCGTCGACGATGGTGCGCTCGAACCACAGACCCGGCGCGGCTCCCGCGACGGCGACCAGCGCGAGCAGACCCAGCAGGAACGACGCCACGGTGCGCATAGCCGCAGCCTAGAGCGCCCGGGGAGCGCCCTGCAGCGTCATGACGGGCGCCCCCGCCCTCAGGGAGAGTCGACGCGGTCGACGAGCCAGTTGGTCCCGTCGGTGTCTCGGCTCATCGTCACGCGGTAGGGCCCGGCCGTGGTCGGCACCTCGACCCTCACCCGCGTCTTCGACCCGGCCATTATACGAGGCTTGCCCTCCGGCTTGGCGGGATCGAGGGACGCCGGGTCCGTGAAGGACAGGACGGACATCGCCACAGCGGAGAGCTGAGGCCGGAGCTCGGAGGTCCACTGCGCGATCGGGACGTCAGGGCGGGCCCAGAGCGTGACGACGCGGGTGGCCGACTCCATGGCGAGCTCGTCGGCCTCCTTCGACCCGAGGCTGCCGGTCTCGACAGAGTGGGAAGGACCCCCGCCGGTGTCTGCACCGGCAGACTCGTCATCACCACTGCAGGCCGAGACGGTCAACATCGTGAGCACGGCTACTGCCGCCAGTCGGGTCTTCACAGATCTCCTTCGATTGCGGACAACGCCGAACATCTTCCACGCACCCACCCCCTGAAGCGAATACGTGACGCGCAGGGAGTGCTCAAGAGTGACGGACGCCACATCATCACGCACACGGTCCTGTGTCCAGTCCTCGGGTCGCGCGCACGCCCTTGCGGGCGGCCTCGCCGACCTGACCCGCCGTGAGAGCGTAGCCGGTCGACGAGTCCGAGATCGACGCGGCAAAGATCACCCCCAGCACGCGACCGTCCTCGGAGATCATCGGGCCCCCGGAGTTGCCTGACCGGACCAGGCCGCGCAGGGAGTAGACCTCTCGCACGACCTGCGCCGACCCGTAGATGTCGGGACTGCGCAACCGCTGCTCGGACCGGATCCGCGCCGCGCGAGCGTCGAACGGACCGTTCTCGGGGAAGCCCAGGACCGCGGCGCTCTGTCCCTGCCGCGCGTCCTCGTCGAACGGGATCGCCGGCGCTCTCAGCCCTCGTGCGCGAAGCACGGCGACGTCGAGGCTCGGGTCGTAGTAGACGACGTCGGCGTCGTAGGTCTTGTCGCCCACCGTGACCGCGGGATCGTCGACCCCGGCGACCACGTGGGCGTTGGTCATCACGCGCTCCTTGGCGTACACGAACCCGGAGCCCTCGAGCCCGCGGTTGCACTCCGCACGACCGGTGACCCGGGCGACGCTGCGACGAGCGGACTGGACCTCCGGACGCTGCAGGACCGCGGGGTCGGGGGCTGCCGCGGGCTTGATCGTCTCCGGGGCGAACGGCTCGAGATAGCGCGGGAACAGCGTGGCGTCGACGACGCTGTCGAACGAGTGCAGCGCCGTACGGACGCCCTGCGGCATCACGGAGTCCACCTTGCCGAGCACCTGCGACCCGCGGACCGCGGTTGAGGCCCCCGGG
>NZ_JARBCJ010000273.1:0-2966 GCF_028803055.1 Mumia sp. | reverse complement strand
CAGCATGCGCCGGGGGAGCGGCGTGGATGCTCGTCGACACCGTCGAGCGCGTCGTCGCCTGAAGGCGCCGTGTGGTGGCGAGGGCTCCGCTCCGGCTCGTTTGCGCAGGTCAGAGCGTTGTTTGTCGACGCGTACGAGGGATGGATCGGGGCACCCCTGGTGTTGTACAGGTAACACCGAAGGAGGGTCCCTCATGCACACCGGCTCGGAGCCCAAGAAGGCGCTCAGCGCGTACGGCATGCGGCTCGCCCTGTCCCTGGGCGGGTTCGTCGTCTTCGCCGCGCTCGCGCTGTGGGGACTGCTGCTCCCTGATGCCACCGACGTGATGGTCGTCCTCGGCCTGGCGTCGGCCGTGATCGCGGTCGTCGCCCTCGTGGACACGGCGGTCATCGTCCGCAAGATGCGCAGCCGCAGGTCGCGTCGCCCCGTGTGACCATGCGACACGCCGCGCCGTACCCGCCAAACACCGTCTGACCTGCAACGACAGAAATGTCGGTCCGCGGAGTGAAGATAAGTTGCATGGGCTTGCGGCGGACGCGTACGGTAGCCACTACATCTAGTACTTACACGGATGTAGTTATCCACATCTAGTCCACAAGGACCAGGGGCGAACCCCACAGAAGACCGGCGGTTCTCCACATTCCGTCCACAGCGAGAGGAGCTCGGGATGCACTGCCCGTACTGCCGGCACACCGACACCCGAGTCCTCGACAGCCGTGTCGCGGACGACGGCGGAGCGATCCGTCGTCGCCGGAGCTGCACCGCGTGCAACAAGCGCTTCACGACCGTCGAGCAGATCCAGCTCACGGTGTGCAAGCGCTCGGGTGCCACGGAGCCGTTCTCGCGCGACAAGGCCGTGAGTGGAGTGCGCAAGGCGTGCAAGGGCCGCCCTGTGGACGAGGACGACCTGGCGCGACTCGGCCAGCAGGTCGAGCACGCGCTGCGTGCGGCCGGGGGAGCGGAGGTGAGCTCGCACGAGGTGGGGCTCGCCGTGCTCGAGCCCCTCAAGGCGCTCGACAAGGTCGCCTATCTGCGGTTCGCCAGCGTCTACAAGAACTTCACCGACGTGTCGGACTTCGCGGACGAGATCGCGACGCTGATGGTGGCCGACGCCAACCACGAGCTCGCCGCGGAGCAGCACTCCGCCGGCAGCTGAGACTCACCAACACATTCACGGGGACACGGGGAGAAGGGGCACACGATGACGGAGACGGTCAGTGGACCGAGCGGGGCTGCGCGCGGGCGCAAAGCCACCAAGCGTGCAGGCAAGGGCCTCACGATCAACCGGGTCTACACGACGGAGGGCGTGCACCCGTACGACGAGGTGACGTGGGAGCGTCGCGACGTCGTGCAGACCAACTGGAAGACCGGAGCCACGGTCTTCGAGCAGCGCGGGGTGGAGTTCCCCGACTTCTGGAGCGTCAACGCCTCCACGATCGTCACCACGAAATACTTCCGTGGCGCCGTCGGCAGCGACACCCGTGAGCAGAGCCTCAAGCAGCTCCTCGACCGTGTCGTCCTGACGTACGCGAAGGCCGGCAAGGACAACGGCTACTTCGCGACGGACGCCGACGCCGAGGTCTTCGAGCACGAGCTCACCTACATGCTTCTTCACCAGGTCTTCAGCTTCAACAGCCCGGTGTGGTTCAACGTCGGCACGTCGAGCCCGCAGCAGGTCTCGGCCTGCTTCATCCTCGCCGTCGACGACTCGATGGACTCGATCCTCAACTGGTACAAGGAAGAGGGTCTGATCTTCAAGGGCGGCTCGGGCGCCGGCCTCAACCTCTCCCGCATCCGCTCCAGCAAGGAGCTGCTGCACTCCTCGGGCGGTACGGCGTCGGGGCCGGTGTCGTTCATGCGCGGCGCCGACGCGTCCGCGGGCACCATCAAGTCGGGCGGCGCGACGCGTCGTGCGGCCAAGATGGTCGTGCTCGACGTCGACCACCCCGACATCGAGGAGTTCGTGCGGACGAAGGCGCGCGAGGAGGACAAGATCCGTGTCCTCCGTGACGCCGGCTTCGACATGGACCTCGGCGGGCACGACATCTCGTCGGTGCAGTACCAGAACGCCAACAACTCGGTCCGCGTGACCGACGAGTTCATGCGTGCGGTCGAGGAGGGCTCGGAGTTCGGGCTGCGTGCTCGCACGACCGGCGAGGTCATCGAGACCATCGACGCCAAGAAGCTCTTCAAGGACATCGCGCAGGCGGCCTGGGAGTGTGCCGACCCGGGCATCCAGTACGACTCGACGATCAACGACTGGCACACGACGCCGGAGACGGGCCGGATCACCGCGTCCAACCCGTGCTCCGAATACATGCACCTCGACAACTCGTCGTGCAACCTGGCGTCGCTCAACCTGCTGAAGTTCCTGCAGGACGACGGCTCCTTTGATGTGGACACGTTCGTCAAGGCGACCGAGCTGATCATCACCGCGATGGACATCTCGATCACCTTCGCCGACTTCCCGACCGAGGCGATCGGTGACACGACGCGCAAGTTCCGTCAGCTCGGCATCGGCTATGCCAACCTCGGTGCGCTGCTCATGGCGTCGGGTCTGGCGTACGACTCCGACGGCGGCCGCGCGTTCGCCTCGGCGATCACGTCGCTGATGACCGGCACCTCGTACCGTCGCTCGGCGGAGCTCGCCGGTGTCGTCGGCCCGTACGAGGGCTACGCCCAGAACGCTGAGCCGCACGCTCGCGTGATGCGCAAGCACCAGGCCGCCAACGACGCGGTCCGCACGATGCACGCGATGGACATCGCCGTGCACCGTGAGGCCACGAAGCAGTGGGCCCAGGGCATCGAGATCGGCACGAAGCAGGGCTGGCGCAACGCTCAGGCGTCGGTGCTGGCTCCGACCGGCACGATCGGCTTCATGATGGACTGCGACACGACCGGCATCGAGCCGGACTTCTCGCTGGTCAAGTTCAAGAAGCTCGTCGGTGGCGGCTCGATGCAGATCG
>NZ_JARBCJ010000272.1:0-2973 GCF_028803055.1 Mumia sp. | reverse complement strand
TTGCTGATGGGTCTCCTCGGCGCGCCGCCTACGGGTGCGGTGCCGGCTGTTGCGCCTGCGGACGTCCCGCCGGCGACGGGCAACAACGCGGTCATCACCGTCAAGGTCGGCGCCGACCGGGTGGGGACGAACGGTGTGTCCAACCTGGCCGGCGTGACCCTCCGGCTCTACAACGGAACGTCGGCCCCGACGACCCCCGTGGCCGACGCATGGGCGACCTGCGTGTCGGACGCGGACGGGGACTGCAGCTTCGTCGTGCCGGACACGCAGACGAGCATTCTCGGCACCTGCCTCGGCATCACGGCCGGAGACAACTGCGACCGCCGCTTCTGGGTGGTGCAGGAAGGTGCGCCGGAGGGGTTCACCATCAACCCGTCGTTCCGGACGGGCGAGGGCGACGGCACGCTCTCGGAGAGCACGGCGTACCAGTTCCGGACCGGGCTGAGGCTCCGAGCCGGCAACACCTACAGCTCGACGTCGGACTTCATGATCGGCACGGGCGACACCAACCGTGTCGCTTCCGGCGGAATCTGGCAGCAGTCGCGGACCAATCCGCCACCGGCCCAGAGTTGCGGCCTCGACGTGGCCATCATCCAGGACCTGTCGGGCTCAGTGACACCGTCACAGCTGGTGGAGCTCAAGGCGGCGACGGACACCTTCGCCGACGCTCTCGTCGGCACGCCGTCGCGGCTGGCGTTGTTCTCGTTCTCCACCGTCTCCCCGGCCGACGGGGCGACGCAGAATTTCCCCGGACTCACCTCGGTCGCCACGCAGCAGGGCGCGGACACGTTCAAGGCGCGCTACCAGTCCTGGACCGCCGGTGGCGGAACGAACTGGGACCGAGGGCTCGCGGCGCCGGCGCAGGCCACCCCCACCTATGACCTCGCCGTCGTGATCACCGACGGAAACCCAACCCTCTACTCGCAGCCCGAACAAGGGCCGGGATACTTCGAGCGGGTGCGCGAGATGGAGAACGGTGTCTTCTCCGCCAACGCGCTGAAGGCACGAGGCACGCGCGTCCTGGCGGTCGGCGTCGGCTCCGGCGTGAGCGACCCCGCAACCGCACAGAATCTCCGAGCGATCTCAGGTCCGACGGCGTACGACGGCAGCAACACCGACACGGCCGACTACTTCCAGGTCGCGAACTACGCGTCCGTCGGTACTGCACTACGGGACCTAGCCCTCGGCGACTGTGACGAGTCGCTGTCGGTGATCAAGCAGATCGTCGGTCCGGACGGCGACATCACGAATGCGACGCCGGGCGGAGCCGGGTGGACGTTCGACGCGGCGACCACCACGCCCGGCGTGAGCCTGCCGACCACCAGTGCGACGACCGATGCCACCAGTGGCGTCAACTTCCCGATCACCTTCGGCGGCGGCGTGTCCACGGGTGCGATCACGGTGACCGAGACGGAGCAGGAGGGCGAGTCATTGTTCCCCGTCGACGGATTCAACGCCGTCTGTCGCAATCTCGCCACCGAGGAAGCCGTCCCGGTCACGAACTCGGGCGCGACCGGTTTCACCGTCGATGTGCCGAGCGACGCCCCCGTGAGCTGCACGGTCTACAACCAGGCTGTCGCACCGGCCACCGTCACCGTCGACAAGGAATGGGTCATCAACGGTGCTGCGCCCGTCCCGAACGGCAGTCAGCCGGGCGGGCTCACCGCTCAGCTGACGTTGACCGGCCCCGACGGGGCTCCTGCCTCCAACCAGGACTGGGGTGCGCCACGTCCCGGCTACAGCGCCGGCGACACCGTGACCGTGGACGAGGACGTCGACATCACTGCGCCGGCCGTGGACCCGGACCTGTGCACCGTCGGGGAGCCGACGATCGTCGAGGTCAACGGCGTCGACGTCACGCCGATCCCGATCCCGGACGGGTACGACCAGACACTGACGGCCGGTGCCAACACGCTGACCATCCGCAACAGCGTCGACTGCGAGTCCCGGCTGACGCTCGCCAAGAATGTGGTCGGGTCTGCCCTCCCGACGTCGTGGAACCTCGCGGCGCTTCCTGCTCCGGGACAGCCCGCGGGTCAGCTGCCCGGTCCGAACGGTACGGCGGGGAGTGCGGCGGTCACGGACCAGGTCGTCACGGCGCGGGTTCCGTACCAGCTGGCCGAGTCCGGCGGCCCTCCGACCTATGTCCAGAACGACGTCCGGTCCAGCGACGCGTATCCGTCGTCGACGGGGTCGTGGGCGTGTATCCGCATCGACGCCGAAGGTGCCCAGATCCCCGGGTTCGCCGACGGCCTCAACGGTGCCGTGACGGTGCAGTTCGGCGTACGGGTGCAGTGCACGGCGACGAACCAGACCGGTCGCCTCACGCTCGTCAAGGACGTCGTGAACGACGGTAGTGGGACAGCGGAGCCCGGCGACTTCACCCTGAGCGCGACTCCCGGCGACGACCCACCGGTGGAAGGTCTCGAGACCTACTCGGGGCCCGGGACTGCCACCGGCACGACGTACGAGGTGCGGCCCGGCCACCCGTACGAGCTGGCGGAGACCGGGGTCCCCGGATACTCGTTGGTCGCGGTGAACTGCGAGGCCGGTGGCGTGACCCGCGATCTCCGCACGGTGACGGTCGGCCCGGGGGAGGCGGTGACCTGCACCTTCGTGAACGACGACGATCCCGCGCAGCTGACGTTGCGCAAGCAGGTGGAGAGCGGGGCGACCGGTGCCACCGACGTGCCTGCGGACTGGACGCTGACCGCGACGCCGGACGGGATCGCAGGTCAGGACCCGGTCAGCGGCAACGGTGAGGACGGGGTGACCGACGAGAACGTGATCTCGGGAACCTACGAGCTCACCGAGGCCGGTCCGGGTGGCTATGACGCAGGGGACTGGAGCTGTGAAGGGGCCGGAGGGACGTTGGAGGGGGCGTCGCTCACGTTGGCCAACGGTGCCGACGTCACCTGCACGATTGTGAACACTGCGCAGCAGCCCACCTTGACCTTGGTGAAGGAGGTGGTG
>NZ_JARBCJ010000271.1:0-2985 GCF_028803055.1 Mumia sp. | reverse complement strand
TGACCAACGGGCCCGGCGGACACCGCTACCTGTACGACGACCGCCGCATGGTGGCCACCGGCCAGCTCAACGCCGTCAACCGGGCGTGGTTGCGGATCTCCATGAACGCGAGCACGGGCAACGGCGGCACCTGCTACGGCGACTCCGGCGGACCGAGCCCGCTCGCGCGTTCCTGGCTCAGTACGTCGCGCTTCCCTGAGCGCAGACGACGCGGCGTCCGTTGTACTCGTGGAGCCGGTGACAGGAGTCGAACCCGCGACATCCTCATTACAAGTGAGGCGCTCTACCAACTGAGCTACACCGGCAGGGCCCCGCGACCTCCGGAGCCGCGCCCATCCTAACTGTCGACGCTCTCCGACCGACGCCGCGAGGTCATCCCCAGCTGGGCCAGGAGACCCACGACGAACAGCGCGATGGCTGCGGCGTACCAGGGCCATGCCGGCTCGACGGCAGTGAACGCCCGGTTGATCTGGCGCTCGCTGATCTCACCGACCAGCAGCATCACGCCGATCACCACCAGGATGGCGCCCGACCAGGCGCTCGCGATCACGAGCAGCAGGGATGGGAGTGACATGGCGATCGCGATCACGACGAGCACCGCGGCGACGACCAGACCCACCGTGGTGAGGACCCAGCTGTCGTCCGCGCCGAACACGGCGGCGACCGAGACGCCGAGCACGTACCCCATCGCGCCGACCCAGATCACCACGCCGAGCCAGTACCAGACGTACGCGAGGATGCCGAGCACCAGCGCGCCGACGACCGCGGCGATCCACCCGCCGGGGGTGCCGAGCAGCTCGCCCCCGACTCGCTCCTGCACGATCTCCGCGCCGAGGAAGAAGCCGATGAACGCGCCCGCCAGGGCAATCAGTGCTCGCAGCGCGGTGCCTCCCCAGAAGACCAGGATCGCCCCGAGGCCGATCAGGATCAACGCGAGCACCGACTCGTTCACTCCACCAGCGTCCATGCCCGCGAGCCTAGGACGCCGTGCGCATGTACGCCCCGCGGAAGGGCACCTGTGTGGCATGACCGACAGAGGGGAGCACCCCAAATGACACAACCTGATTCGCGGGCCGACGAGTCGATCGCCGATCTCGTCCGCGACCTGTCCGAGCAGACCTCTCGCCTCGTGCGTGACGAGATGCGCCTCGCGCAGGCCGAGCTCAAGGACAAGGGCACGAAGGCCGGCGTAGGGCTCGGAGGTTTTGGCGCCGCCGGGCTTCTCGCGCTGTACGGCCTCGCCGCCCTCTTCACCGCCATCATCGCGGCCCTGGCCCTGGTGATGGACCTGTGGCTCGCCGCACTGATCGTCGCCGTCGTGCTCTTCATCATCGCGGCCGTGCTCGCGCTGCTGGGCAAGAAGAAGCTGCAGCAGGTGGGATCACCAGTTCCCGAGCATGCCGTGGAGAACGTCAAGGCCGACATCGCCGAGGTGAAGGAGGCGCGCAACCGTGAGCACTGATCCCAACGACATCCAGCGCGAGATCGAAGAGACCCGCGAAGACCTCGGCCGTACGGTGGAGCAGCTGACCGACCGCCTGGACGTCAAGAAGCAGGCCAAGGCCCGCGTCGACGAGGTCAAGTCCGAGGTGAAGTCCGAGGCGGAGCAACGGCTCGAGTACGTCAAGCAGAATGCGCGCGACAACCCGCAGCTCCCGGCGATCATCGTCGGCGGCGTGCTGCTGCTGATCGTGGCGCGGGTGTGGAGGAAGCGCCGGAGCTGAATCTGAGGAGTCCTCCTGGTCGGGTGTCCAAAGTCACGTTCCTGGCGCATACTGGTGCCGTGGCTATTGGACGCTTGCCCAACATGGAGCGACTGGAGCGCCTGACGCGCGACCTCGAGACCCCGTACGCGGTGGTCGACGGGGCCGCGCTCGCGCACAACACCGCCGAGCTCGTACGCCGAGCCGGCGGTGTTCCTGTGCGTGTGGCGTCGAAGTCCCTGCGTGTCCGCGCGATCCTCGACCGCACCCTCGCCCACGACGGCTACGCGGGAGTCATGTCCTACAGCCTCGACGAGTCGATCTGGCTCGCCGACGAGGGACACACGGACCTGCTGCTCGCCTATCCCACGGTGCATCGCGCCGGCCTCCACGACCTCGTCGCGAAGGAGCACCGCTCGACAGCGATCACCGTGATGGTCGACTCGCTCGCGCACCTCGACCACATCGACGCCGTCGTGGGCACCGCCCGCCCCCGGATCCGCGTCTGCATCGACGTGGACTCGTCGCTGGAGCCGTTCCGCCGGGTGCACCTCGGTGCTCGTCGGTCGCCGATCCACAGCCCGGGTGACGCGATCGCGCTCGCCCGGGCGATCACCGCTCGGCCGGGCTACGAGCTGGTCGGCCTGATGTTCTACGACGCGCAGATCGCCGGCCTCCCCGACAGCTCCCCCGCCGTCCGCTTCGTCAAGGTTCGCAGCGCCGCCGACATCGCCGAGCGCCGCGCGCGCATCGTCGAGAGCATCCGCGAGACCACCGACCTCCGCTTCGTCAACGCCGGCGGCACCGGGAGCCTCGAGGTCATGCGCGACGACCCCTACATCACCGAGCTCACCTCGGGCTCGGGCCTGTTCATGCCGACGCTGTTCGACTCCTACGACGCCTTCGAGTCGACTCCCGCGGCGTTCTACGCGCTGTCGGTGGTCCGCAAGCCGACGCCCGACATCGCCACGCTCTTCTCCGGCGGGTACGCCGCCTCGGGTGCTGCCGGCAAGAGCCGGTTGCCCACGCCCGCCTGGCCCGAGGGTCTGTCGCTGATCGGCACCGAAGGCGCAGGAGAGGTGCAGACCCCCGTCCGTGGGCCGGTCGCCCGCAGTCTTCGGCTCGGCGACCGCGTCTTCATGCGGCACGCGAAGGCCGGCGAGATGTGCGAGCGGTTCGACGCCGTGCACCTCGTCCACACCGAGGAGTCGACCCATGGCGCGGCGACCGTCGAGGTGCTGCCGACCTACCGCGGCGAAGGGAAGAACTTCGGATGACCACG
>NZ_JARBCJ010000270.1:0-2986 GCF_028803055.1 Mumia sp. | reverse complement strand
ACGAGTCAGCGCGTCCAGGGCACCGAACGGCTCGTCCATGAGGACGATGTCGGGATCGTTCGCGAGGACGCGGGCGATCTGGACGCGCTGCTGCATCCCGCCCGACAGCTCGTACGGCCGTCGCTCGGCGACGTCGGTGAGCCCGACCATCGCGAGGTACGTGTCAGCGCGCGCCCGCCGCTCGCCCTTCGCGACCCCTCGCAGTCGGGGCCCCAGCGCGACGTTGCCGCGGACGTCGAGCCACGGATAGAGCGTCGGCTGCTGGAACACGACGCCCCGCTCGGCCCCAGGACCCCGCACCTCGCGCTCGCCGACCGCGATGCGACCCGACGACGGCGCCATGAATCCGGCGACCAGACGCAGCAGCGTGGTCTTCCCGCACCCCGACGGCCCGGCGAGCGTGACCAGCTCGCCGGGCTCGATCGTGAGATCGATCCGGTCCAGCGCCGGCACCTCCGTGGCGCGGGAGGCGAAGACGTGCTCGACCTCGGTGACGCGGATCGCGCCGGCGTGCGTCCGGACCGACTGGACGGTCACTTCGCCGAGCTCGCCTTCGCCGCCGCCTCCGCCGCGCTCGCGTCCACGCCATCGGCGTACGCGGACTCCGGGCCGACGGCCGCGATGCCGTCCTGGCTGTGCAGGAACTGCGCGGTCGCGAAGAGGTCGGCGCCGAGCTTGCCAGCGAGGTAGTCCGGCGTGGCCTGCTCCGCGGCGGACAGGTAGACGAACCCGTCGAACTGCGCCCTGGCCTCGTCGGTCGTCACCCCGACCTCGACCGCCACGCTCTCGGCCGCCTTGTCCGGGTCGTCGGCGATCTGTGCGACCGCGTAGTCCTGAGCCTTGGCCCACAGGGCGAGGAAGTCGGCGTTCTCGGCGATGAAGTCGTCGGCCGCGACACCCACGTCGTACGTCGGCTTGCCCGCCTTCGCGGTGTCCTCGCTGGTGAGGATGACCGTGCCCTTGTCCTTCTTGAGCTCGCTCAGGGTCGGGTCCCACACCCAGGAGGCGTCGACGTCACCGCGCGACCAGGCCGGCGCGATCTGCTCGGGGTCGGCGTTCACGAGCGTGTAGTCGGTCGCCTTCTGCCCCGCGTCGCTGATCGCCTGGAGCAGCGAGAAGTGCGCGGTCGAGCCGAACGGCGTCGCGATCGTCTTGCCCTTCAGGCCGGTGATGTCGGTCGCGGCACCGTCACGGACCACGAGCGACTCGGCCGCACCGATGACGTCGTGGATCCAGACGACCGACACCGGCAGGTTCAGCGGCGCCGACAGGGCCTTGGTGGCCGGGGACGACCCCATGAGCCCGAGGTCGAGGCTCTTGCCGCCGAAGGCCTGGACGACGTCGCCGCCGGAGGCGAAGCTGCTCCAGGTGATCGTGGCGTTGGGCGCGCAGCTCTCGAGGATCTTCTGGTCCTTCACGACGACGTCGCCGTTCGGGATCTTCTGGTAGCCGATCCGTACGGTCGAGGTGATCGACTCGTCGGCGTCCCACGGGCAACCCGAGCCTCCCCCCGCAGCGGCCTTCTCGTCACCCCCGACGCAGCCGGAGGTCAGGAGCGCGAGCGCGGACAGGGCGGCGGCCGCAGCAGCCTTGGAGCGGACGTTCTTGATCGGTTCGGGCTTCATGTCAGGCCTTTCCTCGCCAGGGGACGAGCGTTCGTTCGATGAGACGGATGACGGCGTCGAGCGCGATGGCGGTGAGACCGATGACGAGGATGCAGGCCACCGACAGCGCGATCTTGTTCTGCGTGCCCGAGAGGTAGGCGAGCCCGCCGATGCCGGGCAGGCCGTTGACCAGCTCCGCGGCCACGACGGTGGTCCACGCGAACCCGACGGCGACCCGCAGACCGCTGAGGATGTCGGGCAGCGTCGCGGGCAGGACGACGGAGGTGACGGCCTGACGCCGGGAGGCGCCGAGCGAGAGGACGGCGTTGACCTGGTCCTCGCGCACGCCGCGGACCCCGTTGATCGTCGCCAGGGCGATCGGCGGGAACGCAGCGAGGAACAGCAACCAGATCTTGGACGTGTCGTAGATGCCGAACCACGCGACGAGGAAGCCCATGTAGGCCAGCGGCGGGATCGACCGCAGGACGTCGAGATAGGGCCCGGCGACCCGCCGTACGGACGGGACGGTGCCCATCACCAGGCCGAGCGGGACGCCGACCACCACCGCGAGGGCCAGACCGATACCGATGCGGCGCAGGCTGACGACGAGGTGCTCCCAGAGGAAGTAGTTCTCCTCCCCGCGGACCACGCGGTCGATGCCGCCGCCGATCGGGTGGTAGGTGTTGGCCCGGATGAACGCATCCCACACCTCGAGAGGGCTCGGAGCGAGGTACGCCGGCTGGACCCAGCCGGAGGCCGCCACCAGCGACCAGGTGAGCAGCACGGCGGCAGCGGTCGCCAGCGGCGGGAGCCAGCCGAGGCGGTGCGGTCGTCGGAGCATGATCGGGACCGTACGGCCCCCCGCCGCCGCCTCGGCCCGATTCTCGCCGGGCGGCTCGAACCGGTCTCGTTTCACCCGGGGTGAGCGATACCCGTGCCCGGAGAGCGTCTACGAGGGAGGGTTGGCTCGGTCTGCCGCCGTCACCGAGGAGTCGCATGAAGATCCACTGGTTCCTGCCCACGACCGGCGACAGCCGAAGCCTCGTCGGGGGCGGGCACAGCGTCCCCACCGAGCTCGCCCGGGCCGGCGGCGCCGCCCACACGGCCGGTCGATACCGGGAGCCGGACCTCGACTACCTCGTCGACGTCGCGCGGACTGCGGAGCGCCTCGGCTTCGAGTCGGTGCTGACCCCGACCGGCACCCCGTGCGAGGACGCCTGGGTGATCGCGTCCGCGCTGCTGTCGCAGACCACCCGGCTGAAGTTCCTCATCGCCGCGCGGCCAGGGCTGGTCAGCCCGACCCTGCTGGCGCAGATGGCCTCGACGTTCCAGCGCGTCTCCGGCGACCGCCTGGCGATCAACGTCGTGGTCGGCGGCGATCC
>NZ_JARBCJ010000026.1:0-24168 GCF_028803055.1 Mumia sp. | reverse complement strand
CGCGCAACTAGCACACCTCGCTGGGGCGTGGGGGGGTCGCCCTTGTCGTGGGGTCGGCCGCGTCCGCACGGGGCGCGGCCGACGATCCCGACCGGCGTCTCGTGCCGGTGCCACCCGAACCCCTGAGGTCACCATGCACGCGCCCCACGTCCCCGTGATCGACGAGCTCGCCGCGATCCTCGAGCAGATCGCTCCCGGATCGACCACGGCTCCGCTCAACCCGTCGTCGTCGTTCACCGAGGACCTCGGTCTCGACTCGCTGTCCCTGGTCCAGCTGGCGCTCGCCATCGAAGAGCGTCTCGGTGTGCGTATCCCCGACGCCGACCTCGCGACGTTGCGTACGGTCGGGGACGCGGTCGCCTACGTCGAGCGGCGTCTCGCCTCCTCCTGACGCACCCCTCCCGACGGCCCCGTGTGTGGTCCCCCGTGTCGTTTGTCATGATGGAGACCGATCACCGAGGAAGGGCCTTGATGGATCTCAGCAGGGAGACGGCGGACGGCGCGCGCAATCGTCTTGTCCTCAAGATCGTGCTCGGGCTCGTCGCGGCAGGGATCACGATCGGGCTCCTCATGGGGATCGCGGGTGCCTCCGCGATGCGGGCGCTGGGGTTCAAGGCGGACGACGCTCCGGCGGAGCCGGCCGCAAGTTCTCCCACCACCACGCCCAGCGCACCGGACACGGAGCCGACGACACCCGCGCCGACCGCGCCCAGCGCGACGCCCGAGGCGACTCCGAAACCGAAGAAGGAGCCCGCGTTCCGCGCCAGCAGCAGCCGGGTCAGACCCGGGGAGCGCATCGAGTTCCGAGGCCGCGCACCCGGCCTCGGAGCAGGCGCCACCCTGACCATCCAGCGCAAGGGCGACGGCGGCGGGTGGTCGGACTTCCCGGTCCGCCTCGAGACCCGCAAGGGCGGAACGTTCTCGACCTGGATCGTGACGAGCCGGTCAGGGCGTTGGGACTTCCGCGCGGTTGGTGACGGCTTCTCGTCCCCGTCCGCGACGGTAGAGATCGGCTGAGCGGGAGGCACTCAGCCGACGTGCAGCCAGCGAACCGGCGCCCCGTCCCCGGCGTACCGGAACGCCTCGAGCTCGTCGTCCCACGGACGACCGAGAAGCAGCGCCACCTCCTCCTCGAGTGCCGCGGCCCCCAGCTCGGCCTTGGCCATCGCCGCCTTCAGCCGCTCTTCGGGGACCATGATGTCGCCGTGGAGGCCGATCGCCGCGTGGAAGACGCCCAGCGACGGCGTGGACGAGAACCGCATGCCCTCGCTGCGCGCTGTCGCCTCCTCGGTGACCTCGAAGCGCAACCGGTCCCAGCTGCGCAGGGTCGACGTGAGCGTGGCCGCGAGACCGACCGGCCCCTGCCAGGACAGCTCGCAGCGGTAGGTGCCCTGCTCGGCCGGCTGCGGCGACCACGCCAAGGTCGCGGGCATGCCGACGACGCCTGCGACCGCCCACTCGACGTGTGGGCACATCGCCGACGGTGCGGAGTGAACGTACAGAACACCCCGGGTGGCGTTGCTCATCAGTGCCTCCTGGATCGAGATCCGCCTTCCCCAACGTCCTCGACGGCAGGCACTTCCCTCATTGTGCCGCATCGGGGGGCGACGCACCACGCCTGTTGTGGGTCGTGCCGCTCCGCGTGCAAGGATCGGATGGAACCGTCCCACGCTCGAAGGAGGATCCTGTGAAGGTCGCCATCGCCGGAGGACACGGCAAGATCGCCCTGCTGCTGGCCCGCCAGCTCACGGCAGCCGGTCACGAGGCCGTGAGCCTCATCCGCAAGCCCGAGCAGTCCGACGACGTCCGCGCCACCGGGGCGACGCCCGCGGTCCTCGACCTCGAGCACAGCACCGCGACGCAGGTCGCCGAGGCCCTCACGGGATGCGACGCCGCCGTCTTCGCCGCCGGCGCCGGGCCCGGCTCGACCATCGAGCGCAAGTGGGCGGTCGACCGCGACGCTGCTGTCCTCCTGGCGGCGGGAGCGCAGCTCGCAGGTGCCTACCGCTTCGTCGTGGTGTCGTCGATGGGCGCGGGCGAGGGCGATCCCGACAGTGACGACGTCTTCCAGGTCTATCTCGCCGCCAAGGGCCAGGCCGACGACGCCGTTCGAGAGAGCGGTCTCGACTGGACGATCGTGCGTCCCGGCGGGCTCACCGACGATCCCGGCACGGGCCGGGTCGCGGTGGGCGACCACGTGGGACGCGGCACGATCCCGCGGGCGGACGTCGCAGCGGTCCTGGTGGCGGTGCTCGAGGCGCCGTCCACGGCACGCACCACCTTCGAGCTCATCGGGGGTGACGTCCCGATCGACGAGGCGTTGGCCTCGCTGCCGCCGGGCCCGCCGGTCTGACGAGGTCTCCGTCCGGCCTCAGCTGCGGATCGTCGCGATGGCGGAGACGACGTACTCGCGCGGCCGGCTCTTGCCGGTGAAGGCGACCCGCATGCTGCTGTCGTCATCACCGGACCCGACGACGGTCACGTCGTGGCTCACCGCGACGATCTCTCCGCCGCCCTCGGCGGCGACGGTGTCCTGCAGGCGAACCGACACCTCGGCCATGGCGGTCTGGATGCTCGTGCTGGCCGACGAGACGGCATAGACCAGAGCCGTGCCTGCAGCGGTCGGTTCGTTCGACATGGATCGCGTCCTCCGGCAGGGTGAGGGCCCATCTCGGGGCCGCGTGGTCACGCGCGGACGTCGGGCGTGTTGGCGCACCACCCTCGCGTCGCACGTGGGGCGGGTGGGGCTCGAACCCACGACCTGACGGATTATGAGTCCGCTGCTCTAACCGGCTGAGCTACCGCCCCGGGAAGGACAGCCTAGTGCGGCGAGGGAGGGCGCGAACAGCCCGGATGGGCCTACGATCGCGGGATGACAGACCTCCAGCGCGACGTTCCGCAGGCGCTCGAACCGCTCGACGAGAGCTGGTCCACCGCGCTCGCCGTCGTGGCCCACCCCGACGACATGGAGTTCGGCGCAGCCGCCGCCGTGGCGCGCTGGACCGGTCAGGGCAAACGTGTCGTCTACTGCATGGCGACCGCGGGCGAGGCGGGCATCGACGGCATGGAGCCCGAGACCACGAAAGAGGTCCGGACCGCCGAGGAGATCGAGTCCGCCCGGATCGTGGGCGTCGACACCGTCGAGTTCCTCGGTCTCCCTGACGGGACGATCGAGTACGGCGTGCCGCTGCGTCGTCTGATCGCCCAGATGGTCCGGACCCACCGACCGGAGATCGTGATCACCGGCAACTTCGACCAGTTCTTCCCCAACGGCATCCTGAACCAGGCAGACCACATCGCCGTCGGGCGGGCGACCCTCGACGCGGTGCGAGACGCCGGCAACCGCTGGGTCTTCCCCGAGCCAGGGCTGGAACCCTGGGGAGGCGTGCGTCAGGTCTGGGTGTCTGGCTCGCCGGGCGCTCGCCACGGCGTCGACATCACTGACACCTTCGATGCCGGTGTGGCGTCGTTGCGAGCGCACCAGGCCTATCTGGACGGGCTCGGCTGGGTGGACTTCGACCCGGCGGCATTCCTGGGGAGCATGGCCGAGCCGGCCGGCGCCCTCATGGGCACCCGGTATGCGGCGTCGTTCGAGGTGTTCTCCCTGGGGTTCCCCGACGACGACTGACCGGAGGCTCCGGGACACGAGAAAGCGGCCTGACTGCGGAAGTCTCCGCCTGTCAGGCCGCTGCTTGCTCCCCCGACTGGACTCGAACCAGTAACCTGCCGGTTAACAGCCGGCTGCTCTGCCAATTGAGCTACAGGGGAACGCCCCGAAGGCGCGACCGCTAGCCTACCAAGCACGTCGCGGGCCGCCCAAACCGGGGTCGTCAGTCGTCGGACGCGAGCCCGAGGTCGGAACGCACCACTGCCAGCGCTCGGGCGGTCGCCTCCTTGACCGCGGCGTCCTCGGAGGAGAGGCCCCGGTCGAGCAGGTAGGAGAAGGTGACCGGACCCTGCCGGGTCGGGGATCGCCGCGCCACCACCGTCACCGCGTCGCGACCGTCACCGACCCTCTGGTGCGCGCGAGCGAGGATGCTCGCATCGACGCGCTCCCGGGCCAGCTCGACCAGCCGCCCCGACCCTTCCAAGGTGACGACGTCGCGTCGCAGGGCTCCCTCGTCCGCGGTGAGGACGGTGACGGTGGACGCCGCGGCGTCCCACGCGAGCGACTCCACCCGCTCCCACGGGATGCGCCGCCGGTCACCGTCACCGAGGTCGAGGTGCAGGGCGGCGTCCGTGCCCAGCTGCCAGGCGCCACGTAGGTCTTGCTGGGCAGCGAGCACCCGCTCACCGTGCTCGCGGGCGATGTCACGGCGGACCTGGCGGGGCAGGGTGGGGGCCATGTCCCCCATCATCGACCATCACCCTCCGAGCCCGGACACGGCGGGATGCGTCCGCAGCGCTCGCAGCACGCGTCGCTCGGTCGCCCGGACCCAGGCGGTGGTGCGCCCGAGCTCGTCGGCCACGGCGCGGGCCGTACGAGGACCGCCTCCGTCGAGCCCGAACCTGCGCTCCACCACCTCACGGTCGCCTTCGGGAAGCGTCCTCAGCGCCTCACGCACCGCTGCCTCGGCGGTGAGGTCACGGCTGGCGGCCCCCCCGACCCCGACCACGGCCACGTCGGGACCCGCGGCGTCGAGAGACACGACTGGGGCATCGGCAGCCATCAGGCGCTCGACGACCGACACCGCGAGGCCCGTCCGAGCGGCGATCGCGGCAGGCGCGGGCACACGTCCGGCCTCGTGGACCAGCGCCTCCGCCGCCTCGCGGCACGAGACCGCGTCACGCTCAGCCCTCGGAGGCAGGCGCACGGCACGCCGAGTGCTCATGCCGTCGGACACGTGACGGCGCACCCATGCGACGGCGTACGTCGAGAACCGCGTGCCGTGTGAAGGATCGAACCGGTCGACCGCGGCGATGAGACCCAGCGTCCCCTCCTGGACCAGGTCACCGAGAGGCACGCCACGGTGCTGGTGGGACCGTGCGAGCGCCACCACCAGCCTCATGTTGGCCAGGACGAGGTGCGAGCGTGCCCGCAGACCGATGTCGACGGTCTCCTCGAGGGCGACACGGTCGCCTGGAGGATCCTCGAGCGAGGTCAGCCGCGCAGCAGCGCGCCGCCCGGCGGCGCAGGCCTCAGCGAGGCGGCGTTCGTCCTCGGCGCTCAGCAGCGGTGTGCGCGTCAATGCGCGCACCGGATCGAGTCTCAGCGGCACGGGGGCAGGAGGCATGCCCACAGTCTCGTGCCGGGGTCGCCGCCGTCGCGGGCCCGCGCACGGCCGCTGTGGACGGCGCCTGTCATGGCGACAGTGGGGACGAGGTCGCCGCGGGCGCGAGGGTGCTGGCGACTCAGGCCAGCGAGCCGCCGATGGCCCTCTCACGCAGCTGGCGGCGCTGCTGCTCGAGCGCCACCAGGTCGCCGAACATCGCGTTGTAGTCGGCCGTCGACTCCAGAGGATCGGTGCGCTGCAGCCTCGACTTGACCGCGGCGATCCTGCGCAGGATGGCGAGCTCCTGGACGCGGGCGGCGAGGGCGACGACGAGCGCGGCGTCAGGGACGCCCGACACCGGCAACGGGTCGACCGACAGATGGGCGAGCGTGCGCTGTGCCTGCGGGTCCCCGAGGCGGTCGCGAACCCGGGCGGCCCAGGCGTCGTCGGGCTTCGACGGCAGCCCTTCGGCCTTCGCCGCCGACCAGATCGCCGTCGCGTACGGGTGCGTGAAGACGTCGTCGTCGAGCGCGTCGGCGTACGGGGCGAGGAGGTGAGGGTGCTGGACGAGCACCTTCAGGAGCTCGCGCTCGTCGGTGAACCGCTGCTCCCCCAGGCTCGGCACCGGCGCCACAGGCTCGTCGGCCGCAGGACCCGACGTCGGGCTTGCCCCGTCGGTCGCCCCTGCCTCGTCGGACCGGCCCGCGCCACGGCTGCTGCTCGTGCGCGTGGCGGGGCGCGGAGCGGGACGGCGGCGGGCCTCACCCAGCTCGCGGCGGACCTCGTCGAGCTCGACGCCCACCGTGGAGGCGATCTCGCGGACGAACTGCTCGACCTTGCCCTGGTCGCGGACCGCCGAGACGAGCTCGACCGCCGATCGAAGGGCGTCGACCCGTTGGTCGGCGTGGTCGAGGTCATAACGGGCGACGACGTTGCGCAGCACGAAGCGGTAGAGCGGGATCCGGGACGCGACCAGCTCCTGCACCGCCGCGTCGCCCTGGTGGAGCCGTACGTCGCAGGGGTCCAGGCCGTCGGGCTGGACGGCTACGTAGGTCTGGGCGACGAACTGCGCGTCGCCCTCGAACGCGCGCATGGCGGCCTTCTGGCCCGCCTCGTCCCCGTCGAAGGTGAAGATCACCTCGCCGCGCATCGCCTCGTGGTCGAGGAGCAGCCGCCGGAGGACACGGGCGTGCTCCTCCCCGAACGCCGTGCCGCAGGTCGCCACCGCCGTGCCGACGCCGGCCTCGTGACAGGCCATGACGTCGGTGTAGCCCTCGACCACCACCGCCTGGCTGGACTTGGAGATCGCCTTGCGTGCGAGGTCGACCCCGTACAGGACCTGGCTCTTCTTGTAGAGAGGCGTCTCCGGGGTGTTGAGGTATTTCGCCTCGATCCGGTCGTCGTCGAAGAGGCGGCGCGCGCCGAAGCCCACCACGTCGCCGGACGCGTCGCGGATCGGCCACATCAGGCGGCCACGGAAGCGGTCGTACGGTCCGCGGTTGCCGCGGGCGACGAGGCCGGCGGCCACCAGGTCGTCGTCGGCGAACCCGCGCCCGCGGAGGTGCCGGTAGAGCGCCTCTCCGTCGCGAGGGGCGAACCCGACGCCGAAGCGTTCGGCCGCGTCGCGGGAGAACCCTCGCTCGGAGAGGAACTGGCGCCCCTTCACGGCGACCTTGTCGGACGCGAGCTGGTCGGAGTAGAACTCCTCTGCGGCGGCGTTGGCCGCGACCAGTCTCCCCCGCTGGGCGAAGTCCCGCTGCGGGCCTGCCGGACCGTCGACGTAGGTCAGGGTGATCGCGTACTTGGCGGCCAGTCGCTCGACGGCCTCGCTGAAGCTGATCTGGTCGATCTTCTGGAGGAACGTGAAGACGTCACCGCCCTCTCCGCAGCCGAAGCAGTAGTACATCCCGCGCGACGGAGTGACGTTGAACGACGGCGACTTCTCGTCGTGGAACGGGCAGAGGCCCTTGCGGGAACCACCACCGGCGTTGCGCAGCGTCACGTACTGCTCGACGATCTCGTCGATCCGCGCACGCTCGCGCACTGCTGCGATGTCGTCCTCGCGGATCCGGCCTGCCACGCAGGCGAGTCTACGGTGCTCCCACGAGCCGGCCGCCGCCGTGCACGACGATGCCTAGAGCAGTCGTCGTCCCCAGGCGCGGGCCGAGTCGTCGGTGAGCGAGGCCACCTGGTCGACCACCACGCGCAGCCGCGACTCGTCGGAGTCGGCCAGCCGCAGATCGGCCGCGAACGGCGCCTCCAGCAGCTCCGGCCCCTTGGTGACCAGGACCTCGACGAGACCGGTGAGGAGGGTGCGCTGCTGCGCCAGCAGCTCGACTCTGGCGTCGTCACGCATGACGTAGTGCGCCGCGACCGCCTTCAGGACCGCGATCTCGTCGCGTGTCTCGTCGGGGACGACCAGGTCGGCCTCGTAGCGGGTCAGCGGGACCGACCCGTACGACGCACGGGTCGCGTCTCGCGCAGCCGCCGCGAAGCGTCCGACGAGCGCGCTCGTGAGTCCCTTGAGCGCGCCGAGCGAACGGCGGCTCCCGTCGTACGGCGAGGTGGGCCACTCGGGCATCGCGGTGAGCCGGGAGTACGCCGCGTCGAGCCGGCGGTCGGACGCGTCACGGACGTACCACTCGCGGACGGTCGACCAGATCACGTCGCGGTCGTCGGGGATGGCGAACAGGTCGACGCTGCCGGCGACGATCCCGTCCTCGACGTCGTGGACGCAGTAGGCGATGTCGTCGGAGAGGTCCATCACCTGGGCCTCCACGCAGCGGCGGTCGCCCGGGGCGTCGCGGCGGATCCAGCCGAAGACGGCGAGGTCGTCGTCGTAGACGCCGAACTTGCGCACCAGCCGCGGAGACCCGTCGCCGTGGGTCCCCTCCGGGACGGGCGCGGCGTCGCGGGTCCACGGGTACTTCGTGCAGGCGTCGAGCGTCGCCCGCGTGAGGTTGAGGCCGACGCTGACGCCGTGCGGGTCGAAGGTCTTGGCCTCCAGCCTGGTGAGGATCCGCAACGTCTGAGCGTTGCCCTCGAACCCCCCGCACGCCGCCGCCACCTCGTCGAGCGCGCGCTCGCCGTTGTGCCCGAACGGGGGATGACCGAGGTCGTGAGCCAGCGCGGCCGAGTCGACCACGTCGGGGTCGCAGCCCAGCGACTTCCCGAGCTCCCGGGCGACCTGCGCGACCTCGAGGGAGTGCGTCAGACGGTTGCGCACGAAGTCGTCGGTGCCGGGTCCGACCACCTGGGTCTTGGCGGCGAGACGACGTAGCGCCGCCGAGTGGAGGATGCGTGCCCGGTCACGCTCGAACGCGCTTCGGCCGGCCCGCTTGGGCGGCTCCGGCACGACCCTCTCGCGGGCCGATGCGGGGTAGGGCTCGCGCGAGGGGGCGGGCACGTCGGGCGGGGTCACGTCCACGAGCCTAGCGATCCGTCAGACCCTCTTGCGCATGCGTGCGGGAGGCCATACGTTTCGGAACGCCGTTCCACCGTCATCTCGGGAACGCGTCGGTCGGTGCCGTGTCCATCACCTCACGCACCAGGAGCACCGTTGAAGAACTCGTCACCGCGGCGTCTGCCGCGCCTGCTCGCCACTGCCGCCGGAGCCGTCGGCGCGATCGCCGCACTCCTCGTCGGCTCGCCGCCTCCGGCGTCGGCCGCCGTCGCCTGCTCGGGCTACTCCTCCTCCACCACCACCTGTGTCAGCTCCCCGATCACGGTCGGCGGCACGTCGTACGCCGCCGACTGGTACCTGCCCAACGGGACCGCCACCGGGCTGATGCTGGTCGAGCACGGCTTCAGCCGCAGCTGCAAGCACCTCCGCGGCACCAGCAAGGCGATCGCGCAGAAGGGCCTGATGGTCGTCTGCCTGAACGAGGACATGACAGCCGGCAACCCCGGGCTCGCCACGATCATCGGCAACGCCCTGGCCGACAGGGCCGTCGTCCCACCCAACGGCAAGCCCCTCCCCACGGCCTACATCGTCGGAGGCCACTCCGCGGGCGGGCACTTCGCCGCCCTCGTCGGGCAGCGACTCGCTCAGCGCGGCTACGCCGGGCTCAAGGGCGCCGTGCTCTTCGACCCGGTCGCGGCCGACGGGTTCACCGCCGCGCTCCAGGCGGTCTCTGCCGGCGGGTCGCGCCCGGTCCTGAGCATCGCTGCGCGCCCGAGCGTCATCAACCTCTTCAACAACTCGTTCGGTGCACTCACCTCGCTCGGCGCGGACTTCGTCGGTATCCAGCTGGTCTGGTCGAAGATCTCCCTGGGCACCCCGAGCGGCGGCAGCTGTCACATCGACAGCGAGGGCGAGAACACCGACTTCATCGGCGTGGCGGGAGCGCTCTGCAGCCCCAACGCCACGCAGACCGCTCGGCTGCGTGACTTCGCCTCGACCTGGGCGAAGGACCTCGCGACGGGCACACGCACGGCGTCGCACTACTGCACGGACGCCGACGTGGTCGCCACCTGCGGGTCGGTCGTGAGAGACCTCGTCGACCGGTCGCTGCCGCTCGCGGCACCGATCCGATGAGGTGACGTGTCCCCGCTGCCGGCCTCACCAGCGCCCGTTGCGCGGCCGGGGCTGGCAGCGGGGGCACGTGTACGACGAGCGGTTCATGAAGGAGTCGCGCCGGACGGGTGTCCCGCAGCGCGAGCACGGCTCGCCCTCCTGCCCGTACACCTCCAGCGACCGCGAGAAGTAGCCGCTCTCGCCGTTCACCGCGACGTACAACGCGTCGAACGACGTACCGCCTTGCGCGAGCGCCGCGGTCATCACCTCCCGTGAACCCTCGAGCACCCGCTGCGCCTCGGCCCGCCGGAGGGTGTCGGTGGGCCGGGCGTAGTGCAGCCGCGCGAGCCACAACGCCTCGTCGGCATAGATGTTGCCGATCCCCGAGACGAGCGTCTGGTCGAGCAGCGCACGCTTGAGCCCCGTCCGACGACGGCGCAACCGATCGACGAACTCCGCGTCGTCGAACGAGTCGTCGAGCGGGTCTCGCGCGATGTGCGCGATCTCGGAGGGGAGCTCGGCCCCGCCGTTACTGAGGGCCAGCCCGCCGAACATCCGCTGGTCCACGAACCGCAGCTGCACGCCGTCCTCCAGGTCGAGCACGACCCGGAGGTGTCGCTCTGTCGGGGCGTCCGGCGGCTGCACCAGGAACTGGCCGCTCATCCCCAGGTGCGCCAGGACTGCGTCGCCCGACTCCAGCGGCAGCCAGAGGTACTTGCCGCGACGTGAGGCTCCCAGCACGCGGTCGCCGGTGAGGCGCAGCGCGAAGTCCTCGGGCCCGGCGAGGTGGCGACGCACGGGGCGGGGGTGGAGCACCTCGACCCGCTCGATCCGGCGTCCCGACACGTGATCGGCGAGGCCACGCCGGACGGCCTCGACCTCGGGAAGCTCAGGCATGGCTGGCCGACCGGCTCAGGAGTCGGCGCGTGACCTGGACGTGCCGGCGCCGGAACCTGCCGCGGCGGCCTCGGCCGACTCCGCGGCATCGACGACCTCGGCTGCCGGGGCGACGGTGCCGTCCTCGTGATCGACCGCGTCGACGGTCGCCTTGATGGCCCGCCAGGCCGTCTCCGCGACCTGCTGCTCGGCTTCCTTCTTGGAGTGGCCGGTGCCCTCGCCGTAGACCTGCCCGCCCACGCGGACGTGGGCGGTGAAGGTCTTGTCGTGGTCGGGACCCTCCTCGGTGAGGCGGTACTCGGGCACGCCGAGGCGTCGGTCGGAGGAGAGCTCCTGAAGACTCGTCTTCCAGTCGAGGCCGGCGCCGAGCTCGGCAGCGCGCGCCATCACCGGGTCGAAGAGCCGGTGGACGACCGTGTCGGCGCCGCTGAACCCGTCCTGGAGGTAGACGGCCCCGATCACCGCCTCGACGGTGTCGGACAGGATCGAGGACTTGTCGCGACCACCGGTCGCCTCCTCGCCCCGCCCCAGCCTCAGGTAGGCGCCCAGCCCGAGCGTGCGAGCCACGTCGGCCAGCGCGCGGGCGTTGACGACCGCAGCTCGCAGCTTGGCGAGGCGGCCTTCGGGAAGGTCGGGGTGCGCGTTGTAGAGCGTGTCGGTGATCACCAGACCGAGAACGGCGTCCCCCAAGAACTCGAGCCGCTCGTTGTTGGGGATGCCGCCGTTCTCGTACGCGTACGACCGGTGCGTCAACGCCTGCGTCAGCAGCCCCGGCGCGAGGCCGGGCACGCCGAGGCGCTCCAGAAGGGCAGCGTTCGCTGCCCCGTCACCGTCGTCGACGACGTCGGACACGAGAGGCTTCTCAGACGACCTGGCGCAGCTCGCCGCGGGGACCGTACTGGCCGCAGTCCGGGCAAGCGCGGTGCGGCAGGTGCTTGGCGCGGCACGCCGGGTTGGCGCAGATCACGAGCTGAGGCGCGGAGGCCTTCCACTGCGAACGACGGTGGCGGGTGTTGCTGCGCGACATCTTGCGCTTCGGGACTGCCACTTCTACTCCTCGTTTGGGCCGGACTCACGCCCGGTCTGGTCCGTACCGCCCGCGGGGCGGTCGTTGCCTTGCTTCAGCTGGCTGAGCGCCGACCACCTCGGGTCGACGGCCTCGCCGTGTGTGTGCTCTGGGTCGTCCGCGAGCCGTGCTCCGCACTCGGCGCACAGTCCCGGACAGTCCGGGGCACACAACGGGTTGTGCGGAAGTGCGAGCACCACCGCGTCCCGCAGGACAGGCTCCAGGTCGAGCAGGTCTCCCTGGAGTCGGGCGATATCGTCCTCCTCGCCCTCGTCGTCATACACGTACAGCTCCTGAAGGTCGACGGTGACCTCACCGTCGATCTCCTGCAGGCAGCGTACGCACTCACCAGAGGTGTGCACCGAGGCGGTCCCTGTCAGCAGGATGCCTTCCATGACCGACTCGAGCCGGAGATCGAGATCGACGTCACTTCCCTCGGGCACGCCGAGCATGTCGACACCCATGCCCGCCGGAGCCTTCGCCGAGTAGGTGAACTCGCGCTGCGTTCCGGGTCGGCGCGCGATCTCGTGCGTGTCGAGAACGAACGGCGCCCGGGAGTCGAGCGTGGTCACACGTACTCCTTAAAGGCATGGCGAGGTGCGGCCCAGTTGCAGGCCACGGACCAGGATAGCGAACCCACCCACGCGAGCGCGAACCCGCATGCGCGGGTGGCCCGCCGGGCGCCAGGCCCCGCGGGCTACCCCTCGGCGGCGAGCTTGCGCTCGAGTGCCGCGAGGACTACCGGCGGCACGTGCGGAGACACGTCTCCCCCGTGTCGCGCGACCTCCTTGACGAGGCTGGAGGCGAGGAAGGAGTATTCCGGGCTGGTCGGCATGAACAGCGTGTCCACCCGGGCCAGCGTGGAGTTCATCTGGGCCATCTGGAGCTCGTAGTCGAAGTCGGAGACCGCCCGGAGACCCTTCACGACCGCCTGGATGCCGTGGGCGGTGCAGAAGTCGACGAGCAGCCCGGAGAACGTCATCACCCGGACGTTGGCGAGATCGCCCAGCACCTCCTCGAGGAGCGCGACCCGCTCGGCCGTGTTGAACATCACCCGCTTGGAGTCGTTGATCCCCACCGCGACGACAACCTCGTCGAAGAGATGGGACGTGCGGGCGACGATGTCGACGTGCCCGAGCGTCACCGGGTCGAAGGATCCGGGGCAGACGGCCCTACTCATGCGGCCGACCGTACCAAAGCGTCGTCTCGCCATAACGGCGGTCTCCGAGCGGCTCGACGGCCTCGGGCCACGCGAACGCGCCGTCGCGGGTGGAGCGCTCGACGACCACGATGCCGTCGCTCGACCACCAGCTCTGGGACGTCACCACCGCGACCACGGCACTGACCTCGTCGTTCGGCACGTCGTACGGAGGGTCGAGGACGAGGAGGTCGTACGGCGCCGGCGGCGGCGTCCGGACGAACGAGCGCACCTTCTCCGCCACGACGTCGACGGCGCCGGAGACCCCCAGCTCACGCGCGTTGCGGCGGATCACCTGCGCCGTACGCCGGTCGGCCTCGACAAGCGTCGCGCGGACCGCCCCACGCGAGACCGCCTCGAGGCCGAGAGCGCCCGACCCGGCGTACAGGTCGAGCACCCGTACGCCGTCGAACCCGCCGAGCCGCGTCTCCAGCGCGGAGAACATCGCCTCGCGCACACGGTCGGAGGTCGGCCGCGTCGCGGAGCCGGGCGGGGTCGCCAGCCGCCGGCCGCCGAGCGCGCCCGCGATGATCCGTGTCATGAACGCCCTCGCTCGTCGATCTCCAGGTCCCGCAGCGCGAACCGGAGGTGTTCCCACTCCTCGTTGAGGACGACGTGCAGGCACTGCAGCACGCTCACCCTGACCGTCGGCCTCCACGGGTCGACGCGTGGCTCGGCGAGGAGCTCGTGAGTCACGTGGTCGAGGAACTCTCTGACCAGCGCCTGGTGCTCGCCACGGACCGCGAGGATCTCGTCGTACGAGGTCGGCTCGCGGAAGATCGTGACGTCGCCGCCGGTGTCGGCGAACTCGGCGAACGGCTGGCCGATCGGGTGGTACGGCTGCTGCTCCCCGAAGATCGCGCCCTTCAGCCACACGTCCGTCGCGATGACGAGGTGGCGGAGGGTCTGGGCGAACGTCCACTCGCCGTCGACCGAGACGCCCTCGCGCCCGCGCGCCGTGACGAGCGCCTCGGCCCACGCGGCCTCCACGGCCGACCAGGCCTCGCGCAGCCCGTCGGGGTCGGTCGCGTCCTTGAGCTCACGACCGGGGAAGCGCTTGGCAAGCTCGCTCTCAACGTAGGGCGCGACGTCGATCCCGTTGACGAAGAGCGGACCGTCGGCGAGGTCGGGCGTGTCGAGATCCATCCCCGCGACGTAGACCCCGCGCATCACCACATCGGCCAGGTCGGAGCGGAGGACCCTCGCCCCCGACAGGTCTTCGTCGACGAACTCCCTGCGCTCACCCGTCATGTCTTCTCCAGGTAGTCGGCCTGCGTGCTGTCCTCGAGCTCGCGCACCACCGCGGCCAGCGCCGCGTGGGCCGCGAGCGACGGGTCGTCGGCCACCACCTCGGCCGCGTCCTCTCGCGCGTCGGAGATCACCTGCTCGTCGCGCACGACCGAGAGCAGCCGCAGACTCGACCGGACCCCGGACTGGCGAGCCCCGAGCACGTCTCCCTCGCGCCGCATCTCCACGTCGAGGCGCGACAGGGCGAAGCCGTCCGACGTCGCGGCGACGGCGTCGAGGCGCTCGCGCGCGGCGCTCCCGGCGGGCGCGCCCGTCACCAGCAGGCAGAGCCCGGCGTGCGCGCCGCGGCCGACGCGTCCGCGGAGCTGGTGGAGCTGAGAGACGCCGAAGCGATCGGCGTCCATGATCACCATCGCGGTCGCGTTGGGGACGTCGACGCCGACCTCGATCACCGTGGTGGCGACGAGGACGTCGATCTCACCCGCTGCGAAGGCGCGCATCACCGCCTCCTTGTCCTCGGCTGCCATCCGGCCGTGCAGCGCCGCGGTCCGCAGACCGGCCAGCGGCCCGTCTCGGAGCAGCTCGTGCAGCGCGAGGACGGAGGTCAGGGGGCGTGCGGACTCGTCCTCGGCGGGCTCGAGCTCCGCGCCGTCCTCGGAAGCGTCCGCGCGGTCGCCGCCGTCGCCGATACGCGGGCACACGACGTACGCCTGGCGTCCGTCGGCGACCTCCTCACGCAGTCTCTCCCACGTCCGGTCCACCCACGTCGGCCTCTCCGCGACCGGCACCACCGTCGTCTGGATCGGCTGCCTGCCCCGCGGCAGCTCGGTCAGGGTGGAGGTGTCGAGATCTCCGAAGACGGTCATCGCCACGGTCCGCGGGATCGGTGTCGCCGTCATCACCAGCAGGTGCGGCGCATCGACGCCCTTGGCGGTCAGCGCCGCTCGCTGCTCCACGCCGAACCGGTGCTGCTCGTCGACCACGACGAGCCCGAGCTCGGCGAGCTGCACCTTGTCCTCGAGCAGAGCGTGGGTGCCGACGAGGATCCCCGCCTCTCCCGACGCCGCGTCGAGGAGCGCCTCACGTCGGGCCTTCTGGCCCATCGAGCCGGTCAGGAGACGCACCCGGGTCGCGGCGTCGGCCGACCCCAGCATCCCCGCCTGAGCCATCGGTCCGAGCATCTCCACCATCGACCGGTGGTGCTGCTGTGCGAGCACCTCCGTCGGCGCGAGCAGCACTGCTTGTCCACCGGTGTCGACCACCTGGAGCATCGCGAGCAGCGCCACGACCGTCTTGCCGGAGCCGACCTCGCCCTGAAGCAGCCGTTGCATCGGCTGGTCGCGGTCGAGGTCTGCCTCGATCTGGGCCGCGACCTCCTGCTGCCCGGCGGTGAGCGCGAACGGCAGCTGCGCCTCGAACCGGTCGCGGAGCCCGTCGGCCACGTGCGGGCGCCTGGTCGCCGGCGCCGACGACAGCGCGTGCCGGCGGACGGCCAAGGTGGTCTGGAGGACGAACGCCTCCTCGTACTTCAGGCGCTCCCGCGCCCGCTGGTAGTCCTCGAGCTCGCGGGGACGGTGGACGTCCTCGTACGCGGTCCTCAGGTCGACGAGCCCGCGCCGGCGGCGTACGGGCTCGGGGACGGGGTCGTCGACCTCGTCGAGCGCGTCCAGCACGATCGCCACCGTCTTCTCGATCGTCCACGACGACACCGCCTGGGTGGCGGGATAGATCGGCACGATCGTGCCGGCGTACTCCTCGGCCTCGTCCCGCGCCTCCTCCTCCGACCCGGTGGGACGGATCTCCGGGTGCAGCAGCTGCTTGCGGCCACGGAACTCGCCGACCTTGCCCGCGAACATGCCGAGGGTGCCCGGGCGCAGGCGTTGCGCGATCCACGGCTGACGGAAGAACGTGAGCACGAGCTCGCCGGTGCCGTCGGTGACGACGACCTCGGTGCGGACGTTCTTGCCGCCGGGCCGCCCGCCCCCTTTGGGCCGGAACGGGTACTCCTTGACGTGCACCACACGGGCGAGGACGGTGACGTGCTCGTCGACGCGCAGCGCGGCGAGGTCGGTCAGCGACCCCCGCTCGGCCAGACGTCTCGGGTAGTGGCGGAGCAGGTCGCCGACGGTCGTGACGTCGAAGCTCCGCTCGAACGCGTCGGCGGTGCGCGCGCCGACGACGTTGGCGAGCCTGGTCCGTGGTCCGACGCCCACTACTCGACCGCCACCAGCAGCGGGTAGCGCTCCTGCCCGCCGTCGTACACGACCAGCTCGACGTCGGGTCGCCGCGCCCGCAGCCAGCGTTCGACCCGCGGCACCACGTCGTCGTCGAGCCCGGCGCCGGTGACGAGCGTGACCAGCTCGGCGCGCCCGGTGATGAGGCGGTCGAGCACCTGGCGTACGACGTCGGCCTGCTCGTCGCCGATGATCGAGAACTCGGCGTCGACGACGCCGAGCACGTCACCGACCAGGCAGGGACCTGCCATCGTCATCCCGGACTCGGTCGCGACCGTGATGGCGCCGTGCTGGGTCCCGCGGGCCGCACTGGTCATCGCCACCACGTCGTCGTCGAACGGGTGACCCGGCTCGTGGACGGCGACCGCGGCGAGCCCCTGCACCTGCGTCCACGACGGGATCACGGTGGCATGCACGCCAGCCTCGCGGGCCTGGGAGGCGGCCGCGTCGCAGACGGCACGGAAGTCGCGGCTGTTGGGCAGCACGATGACGTCGTCGGCCCCGCAGTCGAGGATCGTGTCGAGGACGGTGCTGACAGCGAGCGGACCGCCGGGCACCGTGGTGACCACCACCGCGCCGGCATCGCTGAACAGGGAGGCGAGTCCTGGCCCGGCCGCGACGGCGACGACGGCCCGGCTGCCGGAGGTGCTCGCACGGACGCCAGCCTGCTCGGCGAAGTGGGTGACGGCGATCCGGTACGGCCGTCCGGCATCGAGCCCTGCCTCGATCGCCGCACCGACGTCGTCGACGTGGACGTGGACGTTCCACAGACGGTCGCCGCCGACCACCACGAGACAGTCCCCCAGGCCGTCCAGGCGCGAGCGCAGCGCGGGGACGGCCGCGTCGTCGGCCTCCAGCAGGTACATCACCTCGTACGACGGCCCCGCGCCGTCGAGGGTGTGGGGGCCGGTGTCGTCGACGAGCGGTCGCGGGAGGTCGGCCGCCGGCTCGGGGTCGGGGACGAAGCGGCCGGTGATCAGGTGCTCGGTGGTGTCGAGCACGACGACCAGCGCACGTCCCCCGGCATCGACCACGCCGGCACGGGCGAGGCGGTCCAGCTGCTCGGGCGTCCGCAGCAGCGCCTCGCGAGCCGCCGCCGCGGACGCGCTGACCATGGCGGCCAGGTCTCCCTCGGCCGCGACGACGTCCTGCGCCGCCTCGGCCGCCCGACAGGCGACGGTGAGGATCGTGCCCTCGACCGGATGGCCGACCGCCGCGTACGCCGCCGCCGAGGCCTTGCTCATCGCATCGGCGAGGCTGGCTGCCGACACCTCCGCACCCTCGGAGTCGGCCAGCACCGGCAGCGCGGCGCGGAGCAGCTGGGCCATGATCACGCCGGAGTTGCCCCGCGCGCCGAGCAGCGCACCGTCGACGTAGTCGCGCACGACCGTCGGGAGTGGCGCGTCCTGGTCCAGGGCGGAGACGATCGCCTGCGCCGCGGCCTCGAAGGTGACGTAGACGTTGGTCCCCGTGTCCCCATCGGGGACCGGGAAGACGTTGAGCGCGTCGATCTCGGCGCGCGCTGCGCCGAGAGCCTCGGTGCAGGCCCGCGCCCAGGTGGCGAAGGACTCCGAGGAGACGTGCGTCGTCATGGTCTGAGAGACTATCCCTGGGCAGGCCCGCACCGTGAGCGACAAGGCCGATTGGCTCCGGCCTTGCTCGATCAGATAATCTTGATCTTTGGTATCCCCCCTTCGACTCAACCGGGAGTGTTCGCTGTGGCTGCAGTCTGCGACGTGTGCGGCAAGAAGCCGGGTTTCGGCAACAACAAGCCGTGGTCGCGCAAGCGCACGCGGCGTCGTTTCGACCCCAACATCCAGCGCGTGCGTGCGGTCGTCGGTGCGACTCCGAAGCGCATGAACGTGTGCACCGGATGCCTCAAGGCCGGCAAGGTCAGCCGCTGACCGGATCGCCGGTCGGTCGCCGCTGACGCTGCGACCCCGCGTCCTCGCACGACGAGGCGGGCAACACCCTCTGGGTGGGCCCGCCTCTTTGGCGTCCCCCTCGGCGCGTGGCGCCTCAGCGGTAGTGCTCGTGTCCTTCCGGGCCGTCCCACGCAGCACCGTCCACCGTGACGTCACCCTCGCCGTCCACGACCCGCCCGACGATGGTCCAGCCCTCCGGCGCACCCCGGTCTGCAGGAAAGGTCGCGGCCAAGGTGTGGTCGTCTCCACCGGTGAGCAGGAACCCCAGCGGATCGGCGTTGGTCGCCGCCGCCACGTCCGCGATCGGGTCCGGGACATCGAAGGCCGAGCCCACCAGCGCGATGCCGACGCCGCTCGACGTCGCCACGTGGCCGAGGTCTGCCAGCAGGCCGTCGCTGACGTCGATCATCGCCGTCGCTCCGTGCGCCGCGGCACGCGGTCCCTCGTCGTACGGGGGCTCGGGCCGCCGGTACGCCTCGACGAGCACCCTCGGGGACCGGAACCCACGCGCGAGGACGTGGAGACCCGCCCCCGCCCACCCGAGTCGGCCCGTGATCGCGACGAGGTCGCCGGGGCGAGCTCCCGAGCGGAGGACCGGCGCCTGCGCGGACTCCCCCAGCACCGTGATCGCCAGGGTGATGGCGTCGGCAGCAGTCACGTCGCCGCCGACGACCTCCGCGCCCACGAGCGCGGCCTCCTCGACGATCCCCCGGGTCAGGTCCTCCGCCCACACGGTCTCGAGGTCTCCGGGAGCGGCGAAGCCCACGGTGAGCGCCGTGGCGACACCGCCCATCGCCATGACGTCGGCGAGGTTGGCCGCGGCCGCCCGGCGGCCCACGTCGTAGGGCTCGGCCCAGTCCCTGCGGAAGTGACGGCCCTCGACGAGCATGTCGGTCGAGACGAGCACCGAGCCCGCCCCGACGCGGACGAACGCGCAGTCGTCCCCCGGCCCGACGATGACCCGGCTCGACAGTGGTTCACGGGCTACCCGGGCGATCAGCCCGAACTCGCCGAGCTCGCCGATGGTCCGCCCGCCGCTCGTCTCCGCGCGTGTCGTGTCCATCTGCCCATCCTGTCATCGCAGTCGCACCGCCACCCCGCCGCCGCGGCCGCGGCCGCGCGATCCCTCAGCGTCACGACGCCGTCACGATCCTGTAGCGTGTCGGAGGCGGTGAACGTTGTCGAGCCACGGAGGAAGCCCAACATGGTCGTGCAGGCCTACATCCTGGTCCAGACCGAGGTCGGCAAGGCTGCCGACGTCGCCACCGCGATCGCTGAGGTCAGCGGCGTGACGCTCGCCGAGGACGTGACCGGACCGTACGACGTCATCGTCCGCGCGGAGGCCAAGCACGTCGACGAGCTCGGTGAGATGGTCGTCGCGCAGATCCAGCGCATCGACGGCATCACCCGGACCCTCACGTGTCCCGTCGTGCACCTCTGACCCACCCCCGGCGGACCGCCCTCGCCCTCGGACTGGTCGCTCTGGCCGCCCTGACGCCGGCCTGCGCGGACACTGTCGCGATCGACCCTCCCACTCCGTCCGACGACGTGGCGGCGATCTGCTCCGCCATGCTCGACGACGCGCCGGCGACGGTCGCCGGACAGGACTCGGTCCGTGTCGCACCGGCCGGCTCGGGACGTGCGTGGGGAAGCCCGGCGATCGTGCTCCGGTGCGGCGTCGAACGCCCTGCCAGCCTCGAGCGGACCTCGCGCTGCGACGTGGTCGACGACGTCGGGTGGTTCAGCCAGAAGGACGACGAGCGCTACGTGTTCACGACCATCGGCCGCCAGGCGTACGTCGAGGTCGCGGTCCCGCGTCGCTACGATCCGCCCGCCGACGCGCTCAGTGACCTGGCCGCCACGGTGGCCGAGCACGACCCGGTCGTCACGCCCTGCGTGTGAGGGGTCGAGCGCCGCCAGCGGTCAGCGCAGGTCGGTCGGACGCGCGAGCGCGTGCGCGATCAGGCGCTCGACCAGCTCGGGGTAGCCGAGCCCCTTCGACTCCCACACCTGGGGATACATCGAGTACGGGGTGAACCCGGGCATCGTGTTGACCTCGTTGATGTAGAGCGTTCCGTCGAGGAGGAAGAAGTCCACCCGGGCGAGCCCTTCGCAGCCCAGGGCCTCGAAGGCGCGAGCGGCCTTGGCGCGCACGCGCTCGACCAGGATGTCCTCGAGCGGAGCGGGGATCAGGTTCTTGGAGGTGCCGTCGAGGTACTTGGCGCTGAAGTCGTAGAACTCGTGCCCGGAGCCGAGGTCGACCGCGATCTCGCCCGGCGCGCTGACCTCCAGGGAGCCGTCCGGGTTCTGGAGAACCCCACACTCGATCTCGCGCGCGTCGGCCGCGGACTCCACGATGACCTTGGGGTCGTACTCCTCGGCGAGCGCGATCGCCGCGGCGAGGCCGTGCTCGTCGTGGACGAGCGTCCCGCCCATGCTCGAACCCGCACGGGAGGGCTTGACGAACACGGGGTAGTGGAGAGACGCGACGGTCTCCCTCACGGCCGCGGCATCGGTGCGCCACTCGTCGGCGGTCACGACGGCGTACGGCAGCTGAGGGAGCCCGGCAGCGGCGAAGAGCTGGTTGGCGACGGCCTTGTCCATGGCGACCGCGCTCGCCAGCACGCCGGAGCCCACGTAGCGGATCCCGGCCATCTCGAAGAGCCCCTGGATGGTCCCGTCCTCGCCCCACGGGCCGTGAAGCAGCGGGAACGCCACGTCGACGCGCGCCAGCACGCGGCTGGACCCGTCGGGCTCGAGGGCCAGCAGGCGCTCGCCGGCGAGGGCCACGGGCGTGCCGGTGGAGTGGACATCGGGGAGGCCGTCGGCGTCGGTGGTCATCGCGTCGTCGGCCAGCACCCAGAGGCCGTCACGGGTGATCCCTACGGCGACCACGTCGTAGTGGTCGCGGTCGATCACCCGCAGGACCTCTCGAGCGGTCATGCAGGAGACCGCGTGCTCGCTCGACCGGCCGCCGAACACGATCAGGACGCAGGGGCGACCGGACGTGGGCGCCAGGGTGGACGTCTCGGAAGTCGTATCGCTCATCGGGGCGACCCTATCGTGAGGCTCCACAATGGTCGGCATGGCTCGCTCACACACCTTCAGCCCAGAGACCCTCGTCGTCGCCGCCGGGCGCCCCGCCCGCACCCCCGACTCGCCCCTCAACGTGCCGCTGACACCCGCGAGCACCTATGTCGCCGGGGGCGAGCTCGAGTACGGAGGCTTCGGCAACCCGACCTGGGCGGCGTTCGAGGACGCCGTCGGTGCGCTCGAGGGCGGACAGGCGGTGATGTTCGCCTCGGGGATGGCTGCCGCGAGCGCCACCCTGTCGCTGGTCCCCGACGGCGGCGTCGTCGTCGTTCCCCGCCACGCCTACAACGGTGTGCTGGGCCTCCTCTCGGAGGCGGAGAGGCGCGGGCGGATCCGGTTGCGGACGGTCGACGTCACCCTGCCCGGTGCGATGGTCGACGCCGCGGAGGGGGCGGCGATGGTGTGGATCGAGTCGCCGACCAATCCCGCCCTGGAGGTCGTCGACATCGTCGAGGTCGCGACCGCCGCGCGGGCTCGCGGCGCCCTGGTCGTCGTGGACAGCACCTTCGCGACGCCGCTGGTCCAGCAGCCGCTCGCGCTCGGCGCGGACGTCGTGGTCCACTCTGCGACCAAGCTGCTGGCCGGTCACAGCGACGCGCTCGCTGGTGTGGCGGTCGTCGCGGACGACGCGACGTACGCTCTGCTCAAGTCGTACCGCCGGATGCACGGGGCCGTGCCGGGGACGCTCGAGGCGTATCTCGCGACCCGTGGGCTACGAACCCTCGCCGTACGGTTCGAGAGGGCCCAGGACAACGCTCGGCGGGTCGTCGACGCCCTGCGGTCCCACCCGGCCGTCAGCGAGGTGCGCTATCCCGGGTTCGGGACGATCTTGACGTTCGAGCCGGTCGCCGGTGCGGACGCGGCGCACCGGGTGGTGACCTCGAGCCGGTTGGTCGTCTGCGCGACCAGTCTCGGCGGCGTGGAGTCGACCTGGGAGCGCCGCAGGCGGTGGTCCGGCGAGCCCACCACGGTGCCTGAGGCGCTCATCCGGATGTCGGTGGGCATCGAGGGGTTCGACGACCTGTGGGACGACGTCGAGACAGCGCTCGGTCACGCCTGAGGCGTACGCCGCCTCGGCCGGGCACGCGTCAACGGACCTCAGGCTGCGGCGTACGCGAGACCAGCGCCGCGACGAGCTCCTTCGGCGTGGTCTCCCCGCGGATCAGAGCGGCGACCTGCTCCACGATCGGCATGTCGACACCGTGGAGGCTGGCCAGCTCCGAGAGCGAGTCGCTGGACTTGACGCCCTCGGCGACCTGCCGGGTGGAGGCGACGATCTCGTCGATGCTCATCCCCCGGCCGAGCTTCTCTCCGAAGGTCCGGTTGCGCGACAACGGTGAGCTGCACGTCGCCACCAGGTCGCCCATGCCCGCGAGCCCCATCATCGTCATGGGGTCGGCTCCCATCGCCATGCCCAGCCGTGCGGTCTCGGCCAGTCCACGCGTGATCACCGACGCCTTGGCGTTGTCGCCGAACCCGAGACCGTCGGCGACGCCGACAGCCAGGGCGATCACGTTCTTGGTCGTGCCCGCCAGCTCGCAGCCCACGACATCGGTGTTGGTGTACGGCCGGAACGCAGGGCTGTGGCACCAGGACTGCAGACGCTTGGCGACCGCCTCGTCGGCACAGGCGACCACCGCGGCGGCCGGCTCGCGCTGGGCGATCTCGCGCGCCAGGTTGGGTCCGGTCACGACCGCGACGCGCTCGGGTCCGGCGCCGGTGAGCTCGGCGATGACCTCGCTCATCCGCAGGTGCGTCCCCAGCTCCACACCCTTCATGAGGCTCACGACGACCGCGTCCTGGGGGATGTGGCGGGCCCAGTCGGTGAGGTTGGCGCGCAGCTGCTGCGACGGCACCGCCAGGACGACGACCTCCGCGCCGGACAGGACGATCTCCGGGTCGTGACTGGCCTTGATCGTCTCCGGGAGCAGGATCCCGGCCAGGTACTCCGGGTTCTCGCGCGTCTGGTTGATCGCGTCGCAGACCTCCGTCCGTCGCCCCCACAGGTGCACCTCGTTGCCGGCGTCTGCCAGCACCAACGAGAAGGCGGTCCCCCAGGAACCGGCGCCCAGGACAGCGGTCTTCGCCATGCGTACTACTCCTTCGTGGCGTTCAGGCGTCGCGGTCGCGGACGCTCTCTGACCCGCGGATCGTCCAAGGACATGCGCTGCGTCGGCACCGGCAGGTCGCGGAGCTTCGCGAGCTGCTCGGTGACGGCATCCATGATCCGATCCGTGGCCGTCGCGAGGATAGCCGCCGAGACCTCCTGAGCGCGAAGGTCGTCCAGATCGACCGGCGGACCAGCCGAGATCTGCATGGTCTTGCGAGGCAGCAGGTGCGGCCGGCCGTACGGCTCGAGGAGCATGTTGGGACCCCACTGCGCGATGGGCACGACCGGCTTCCCGGTCGCGAACGCGACGCGAGCCGCGCCTGTCTTGCCCGACATCGGCCACTCGTCGGGGTCTCGGGTGATGGTCCCTTCGGGATAGAAGATCACTCCCTCACCGTCGAGGACCGCCTGCTTCGCGGCGGCGAACGCGTCCGTGGCCGTGGTGGTGCCGCGGTAGACCGGGATCTGTCCCGTGGCGCGCAGGATCTTGCCCACGACCGGGAGATCGAGGATCGCCGCCTTCGCGAGGTAGCGCGGGGGGACACCGTTGTCGTACAGGAAGTGCGCCAGCATCACCGGGTCGATGTGCGAGACGTGGTTGCAGGCGATCACGAACCCGCCATGAGAGGGAAGGTTCTCGACGCCGCTCCACTCCCGGCCCACCATCG
>NZ_JARBCJ010000269.1:0-3001 GCF_028803055.1 Mumia sp. | reverse complement strand
TCCCCCTTCGCGTCACGCCGTCGACGACGAGACCGGTCAGCGCGCTGACGGGCGGGTCGTAGGTCTTGAGGGCGCTGATCGCGGCCGGGTAGGCAGCGACGATCGCACGGGGCTCACCCTCGGTGACCCCCAGACGGCGGGACAGGTCGTCGACCAGCGCGTCGACCTCGGGCAGCTCGGGCACGTGACCAGTGTGCCGTCCCGGGGCCACGAACGCGAGGGACCCCGGGACGCTCACGCGTGCCCGGGGTCCCTTCGTGGAACGTCTTACTTGACGGCGGCCTTCAGCTTGCTGCCGGCGGTGACCTTCACGCCGTGGCCGGCGGGGATCTCGAGGGTCTCGCCCGTCGCGGGGTTGCGGCCGGTGCGCGCTGCGCGCTCGACACGCTCGACCGTGAGCAGGCCCGGGATCTGGACCTTCTCGCCCTTGCCGACGGCGTTGATCAGCGTGTCGCCGAAAGCGCTGAGGACCGCGTCGGCGTCGGCCTTGGTGGTGCCGGCCGTCTCGGCGACTGCGGCTACGAGTTCAGTACGGTTCACGGGTTCCTCCGACGTGGTGGGACTGGGTTGTCTCGGACGCACACCAGCATAGGGAGAAATGCCGAACTTCCCCGGATTTCCGGGGCCCCACGCCGGTGTTGTGCGCCTTGACACTAGCCCACGACGCCGGTGGTTTCAGCGCCACGGGGGCGGGAGCGGTGTGTCGACGACCCTTCGGAGGGTGTCCAGGTAGGTGTCGCGGGGCCATGCCTCGGCCCCGAGCGACGCCAGGTGCGGCGTGAGCCACTGGACGTCCACGAGCCGCTGGGCCGCGTACTCGTCGGACAGCAGCTCCACCAGACTCAGCAGGGCGACCTTGGACGCGTCGCGCTCGCGGTGAAACATGCTCTCACCTGCGAAGAGGCCGCCGACCGCAACGCCGTACAGCCCCCCGACCAAGGCGCCGTCCGTACCTCTCACCTCGACCGAGTGCGCCCATCCGAGATCATGCAGCCGCGAGTACGCCGCGGCGATCTGGCCGTCGATCCAGGCACCCTCCCGCGACGGGTCGGCACACGCCTCCACGACGGCGTGAAAATCTGTGTCGACCGTCACGGTGAAGTACTTGGCCGACTTGCGCAGCGAGCGGGTGACACGCAGCCGGTCGAGCTGCAGCACGCCGCGCTGCACGGGGGACCACCAGCCGATCGGGCCCTCCGGCTCGACGGGCATCGGGAACATCCCGGCCGCGTATGCCGCCACGAGGGTGCCGGGCTCGAGATCGGCGCCAATGCCGACGAAGTCGTCATCCGGCCAGTGGGTACGGCCGAACTCCCAGTGGTTCGGCGGCAGCGGCTGCGGCGTCACAGGCCTGACTGTATCCAGGGGCCGCCGGCTACCTGCTGGCTCAGTGGGTACCTCCTACGATGGAGCGCAGACTACTCAGGAGGACCGTGTGGGCATCGCCAGGACGACCGCGAAGATGGTGGGACCGCGCGTGGCCATGTCGGCCGGACCGAAGGTCACGTCCGGATACGTGCGTGTGCTGCTCGACCGGGCGATCGACGGCGTGGGCCCCTTCAAGCCGGTCCGGGTCGCGGCCGACGCCCGGCTCGCGCTCGCCGGCGGGAGGGTCGAGGACGCCATCGACGACACCGTCGCGATCCACGTCCGCTACGCCGGGGCCCAGGGCTTCCTGACCAACGTCGGTGGCATCGCGTCGATGATCGTGACGGTCCCCGCCAACGTGACCGGGCTGGCCGTCCTCCAGTGCCACATGGTGGCCGCCATCGCCTACCTCCGCGGCTACGACCTCGACGACCCGCGGGTCCGCAACGCCGTGATGGCGTGCCTCCTCGGCAAGGACGAGATCAAGAAGGCCGTCAAGGAGCGACGCATCCCGACGACGCCGATGGGCCTGGCGACCTCGCCGGTCCACGACCCGAGCCTCGACGACCGCGTCGCCCAAGAGGTGACTACCGCGCTCTTCGGCCGGGTCAGCGGCAAGCAGGGCGCCTCGATGATCGTCCGCAAGGTGCCGTTGCTCGGCGGAGGGGTCGGCCTGGTCGCCGACGCGAGGCACACCGCCAAGATCGCCTCGTACGCGCGCCAGGAGCTGCGCGACCGGCGGCTCGCACTGCCACGCTGACGGCCCGCACCCGCGGCCGTACGCACCAGCGCCCCGATCTGACGGGCTGCACACCGGATCCGCGAGGAATCCGGTGGCGAACCCGTCAGACCGGGGCGCGTGCTGGTGCTGGCGGAGCGTCAGACCAGGTCGAACCGGTCGGCGTTCATGACCTTGACCCACGCCGCGGTGAAGTCACGGACGAACTTCTCCTTGGCGTCGTCGCTCGCATAGACCTCGGCGAGCGCACGGAGCTCCGAGTTGGACCCGAAGAGCAGGTCCACACGGCTGCCCGTCCAGGTGTGACCCGTCGCCGTCGTGCCGGTGAAGGTCTGCGCCGAGTCGTCGTTCGGCGTCCAGGTGGTGCCGAGCTCGAGCAGGTTGACGAAGAAGTCGTTCGTCAGCGTGCCCGGGGTGGCCGTGAGGACACCCAGCGACGAACCGTCGTAGTTCGCGCCGAGGGCGCGCATGCCACCGACGAGGACCGTCATCTCCGGCGCGCTGACGCCGAGGAGGTTGGCCTTGTCGACGAGGAGGTACTCGGCGGGCAGACGGGTGGCCTTGCCCACGTAGTTGCGGAATCCGTCGGCCTTCGGCTCCATGTAGGCGAAGGACTCCACATCGGTCTGCTCCTGCGTCGCGTCGACGCGACCCGGCGCGAACGGCACCTCCAGGTCGTAGCCGGCCGCCTGCGCGGCCTGCTCGACGCCGACGTTGCCGGCGAGCACGATGACGTCGGCGAGCGAGACCTGCTTGCCGCCGGTCTGCGACGCGTTGAACGCCGCCTGGACACCCTCGAGCGCACGGAGCACGCCTGCGAGCTCGTCGGGGTTGTTGACCTCCCAGCCTGCCTGCGGCTGGAGGCGGATGCGCGCACCGTTGGCGCCACCGCGC
>NZ_JARBCJ010000268.1:0-3078 GCF_028803055.1 Mumia sp. | reverse complement strand
CACCGCCCGGCTGGACAGGCCGGCGACGTCGGAGCCCGCGCCCGGCTCGGAGAAGAGCTGGCACCAGATCTCCTCGTTGGTGAACAGCGGGCGCAGGTAGCGCTGCTTCTGCGCGTCGCTGCCGTGGGTGACGATCGTCGGGGCGCCCATGCCGTGGCCGATCGGGTTGAGCCCACCGGCCCGGGGAGCGCCGGCACGCGCCAGCGTCTCGTTGACCAGCTTCTGGAGCTTGGGCGAGAGACCGAGACCGCCGTTGCCCTCGGGGAAGTGCACCCAGGCGAGGCCGAGGTCGAACTGGCGGCCGAGGAACTCGACCGGATCGGCGCCGCGGGGCGGCACGTCCGCGAGGAGCTTCTCGCACAGTTCGAGGACCCGTGCCTCGTCGTCGGAGCGGGCCTCGGAACGCACGGTCTCGGTGATCGCCATGCAGCCCACGGTACTTGACCGCTCGGTCAAGGCGCAGATCCGCCGGGTGCTCCACCCGCCTCGCCCGGCGCCTCTTCGCCGTCGGCACGGGCCAGCAGGCGATCGCGGACAGAGCCTCCCGGCTCGCGGATGCGCCCGCCGGCCGACCGCCAGCCCAGCCGCGACGAGTAGAGCAGCGGCGGCTCGCCCAGCCGCCCCTCCCGCACGTCGGTGACCCGTGCGAAGAACAGGTCGTGGTCGTAGCGGCCGCTGACGTGGTCCTCGACCTCGCACCGCAGCCACGAGATGCACTCGCGCACCCGCGGCAACCCGTCGACGTCGTCGAGGTAGTCGTCGGCGACATAGCGCATGCGGTGTCCCGGATACGAGAAGTACTGGCCCTGCTCGACCTGGTCCCCTGCCAGGACCGACACCGAGAACCGCCCGCTCGCCACGATGAGCGGATGCGTGTCGTGCTTCGGCGACGATGACGCCATCAGGATCGGCTCGTCGAAGCTGACCTGGCACAGCCAGTGGCTCGTGTAGGCCCGCACCACCCCGCCGTGGGCGGCGCCGATCACCTGCACGCCCTTCATCATCTGGCCGAGGCTGCGCTTGAGGTCGCGGTCGATCACACCCCGATGCTGCCCGACGCGCGGTGACCGGCCGGAACCGGCCTCCGTGGCGCTCGAGCCGGGCGCAGGGCGCGCCCTGCCGGCGCAGCCGGACGTGTGCTAGAGACACGGCCCGTGTCCGACACGTCCCCCTCCCCCGCTTCTGCTCCCCCGCCGTCGGCGCGACGCCGGACCGCTCTGATCCGCGCGGGCGTCGCCGCCGTCGTCATCGTCGTGGCCGGGGCGTGGGCGGTCGCCCGCGCCTCCGGGGGCGGTGAGGGCTGCATGAGCGGACTGCTCGATCGGCTCCCCGAGGATGTCACGGCGGTGGACGGCGCCGACCTCGACGGCGCCCGCGCGGCCGGCTACGACGACAGCGACGACGAGGCCCTGCGGCAGAGCGCCTTCGAGTTGGGGGCCGGTCCCGACCGCATCACCTCACACGTCCTGGTGGAGCGCAGGGGTGACGACGAACTGCCCTACGCCCCTGCCGACGTCGACTGCTGGGTCGCCGACCTCCAGGGGGTGGCGGCGCGGGGCTCCTTCGACGAGGACGCGGTCGAGGCCTCGGATGTCGCCGAGATGACGGTGGACGGCGACGTCCTGACCAGCGATCTCGACGGCGCGACGTCCGATGCCGCGCCGGCGGTGCTGGAGCACGTCGTCGACGTGCTCGAACAGCAGGACGCCGTGCTGATCAGGTTGGCGGCGCTCACCGACGACGGCAGGTCCGGCGCCTGGTCGGGGGTCGCCCTGGCCCCCGGCGACCCCTGGGACCTGATCGTCGTGTGGTCGCGCGCCGACGCCGACGCGGCCTCCGAGGCAGAGGCCCGCGTGCGCGATGTGCTCGACTCCGACAGCATCATCCCCGATCTGATCGAGGGTGACGCCGGCGACGCGCTCGAGCGCGACGGCGCGGTGCTGATGCTGCGCGCCCCGCTCGCCGGAGGGCCGGCGGACTGGACCACGCCGATGACGGTGCTCGACGAGGCGCTCGTCATCGACCTCGACGACGACTGAGCTCCAGCCGGCCGATCGTCCTCACGCCGCACCGTTGCGAACGGCGCCAGTCACACCGCTCGGCGTGAGCCGGTGTGCGCCGACGGCCATCACGACGTGAACAGGGGCAAACCCTCGCTACACACCTCGATCGCGAGCCACGCGGGGGCGTCGGCTGCCGGGTCGGTGACGAGGGAGAGCGTCGCAGCGACGTCGCCGGTCGGGATGAACCCGTGAACGGTCGTGAGCTGCGTCCCGTCACCGCTGTCGAAGGTGGTCGGCTCCTGCATCGTGAGAGCGGGCTCGACCGAGAGGTACTGATCGACGTACTGCTGAAGGATCGTCTCGGGATCGCCATCCACGCGGAGGATGGCGGACCAGTCCGTGCTGTCGCATCCGAGTCCGTAGCCTGGCTGGGCCACCAGAACCGAGCCGGGAACGACGTCGAGGACACCGAGCCCTCCCCACGCACGGTCGAAGGAGTCGCCCTCCTCCGGCAACGCCGGCCAGTCGCCCGGCGGCTCAGGAGGCGCGACACCTTCGCCCCCTGCCCCCCCGGACGAGGGAGTGAGCTCCTCCGACACGGAAGGCAGGCCGTCCCACCTGTCCGGCAGGGTGCTGTACCGCAGCCGCAGGTGGCTGACGGGCTCGCCCGACACCTCACCGCGCACCGCCCTGATCTCGAGGCTCCGCGGATCGGCGGCGTCGGGCGTCCTCGCGACGCCCGTCGTGCAGGTGACCTGCCGGTCGGCCATCCAGTCACACGGGCCGGGGCGCGGGGCACCGTCGTCCAACCCGGCCGCGACCGCCTGGTCCAGGTACTCCCCGACGATCTCCACCGGGTCGCCGTCGAGGATCAGCGTCGCCCACCATCCGTCGTCGACGTCTGTCGGGTCGATCAACCGCTCGGCGGGGATGGCGGTTCCGACCAGCTCCGTTCCGTCGACCACCGTGAAGCCGGGCGCGATCGTCACGGGAGCCGATGGCTCAGAGGTCGAAGGACCCTCGTCGGCGCTGGATCCGGCGGTGCATCCACCGAGCACGAGGAGGAAGACGAGCG
>NZ_JARBCJ010000267.1:0-3083 GCF_028803055.1 Mumia sp. | reverse complement strand
GTCACGAGGTCCGGTCCACCGCCGGGGAGCCGCACCTCGAGCGCGATCGCCTGCTCCAGGACGGTCAGCGAGTGGTCGTACACGTCCTTGTGACGGTGGTGCTCGTCGCGCTCCAGCCTCAGCGCGGGCAGCTCCGGGAGCACGTAGGCGGCGATGCCGGTGTCGACCAGCAGCGTCAGACCGGGACGGGGGTGCTCGCCGAGCAGCAGCTTGCTGAGCTCGTCGCGGACGCGCTCCGCGGAGACGATCGTGATGCGCTCGGCCATCACCGTCATCGCCTCGACGACCTCGTCGACGGGCGTGAACCCGAGCTGCGAGACGAACCGTGCGGCCCGCATCATCCGCAACGGGTCGTCGTCGAAGGACTGGGTCGCCGCGACGGGCGTCCGGAGGAGCTGCGCCTCGAGATCGGCGAGCCCTCCGAACGGGTCGACGAAGGTGCGGGTGCCGAGCAGGTACGCCATCGCGTTGACGGTGAAGTCGCGCCGGGAGAGGTCGCCCTCGAGCGAGTCGCCGTAGTCGACCTGCGGCTTGCGTGAGGCAGGGTCGTACTTCTCGCTGCGGTAGGTGGTGATCTCCACGTGAACGTCGCCCTTGCGCGCCGCGAGGGTGCCGTACTCGCGGCCGACGTCCCACGTGGTGTCCGCCCATCCCTCAAGCAGGGCCTCGACGTCGTCGGGTCGCGCCGAGGTCGTCAGGTCCCAGTCCTGCGAGGGCCGCCCCAGGACCGCGTCGCGCACGGGACCGCCCACGAGAGCGAGGGTGTGACCCGCGTCGGCGAAGCGTCGGGCGAGCTCTCCGACGGCCGGAGTGGTCTCGAGGAGATCGGTCACGGCCGCGGCGGGATCGCGCAGCGCAGGGGAAGAAGAGGCGGTGGCCATGACCCACCACTCTACGTGGGCGACGCAGGCGCCGTGACCGCTCGCTCTAGCATTGGCCCCGATGACACGCGTCGATGACTGCTCCTCCCGACCCGCGCGCCGACGTACGGCGTGGGCGGCGGTCGCGACCGTGCTTGCTGCCCTGCTCGTGGGCCTCCTCCCCGCCGTCGCTGCCGCGCCGGCCCAGGCGGCGGACTCCGACCGGCTCTCGGTCACCATCGACGCACTCTCGCCGACCGCGCTGGGTCCCGGCGGGACGCTGACGCTCAGCGGTCGCATCACCAACCCGTCCTCGGGATCGTGGAACCGTCTGCGCGTGCACCTCGTGATGCCGCCCGTCCCGCTCACCGACCAGACCGCCGTTGACAACGCGCTCGCCTCGCCCACACCGCTGGTCACGGGCACGCGCTTGACGTCCCCGTCGGCCGTCGTGTCGGCCGGCGACCTGGCCCCCGGCGACACGACGACCTTCCGGCTCCAGGTCCCTGCCTCCGAGCTCCCGCTCACCACCGCAGGCGTCTTTCCCGTCGGCGTGCACGTGCTGGCGACCGGTGAGGACGCCGAGCGTTCGGGCGACGCTGTGGGACGTGCCTACACCGTCGTGCCGTACGTCGGTGAGGAGCGCACGGCTCCGACACAGGTCTCGGTCGTGTGGCCGTTCGTCGCGCCCGTGCAGCGTGACGAACGCAGCCGCTACGTCGACACGTCCGCGCTCGTGGACGCCGTCTCCCCCGGTGGTCGCCTCCGGCGGCTCCTGGACCTTGCGCGGTCCGAAGACTCCTCCCCGAGCACGGTCCTGATCGATCCCGCGCTCCTCGACGCCCTGCGCGACATCGCCAACGACTCCTATGGGCCGGTCCGGCCCAACGGGCCCGGCGGCGCCGCGCCGTACGCCGCCGGTGACGTCCCCGCCGAAGCCACCAGCGCGGCGCAGCGGGCGCGCCTCTTCCTCGACGAGCTCGTCGCGTACGCCGGGCGGCACTCCGTCTGGGCGGTGCCCTACGGTCGTCCGGACGTGTTCGCGATCACCCGTCGTGCCGCCGGCGACCCCGGTACGACGGTCGTGCAGGCCGCTCGGCGCGCGACCGAGGCGACGCTCGCCCAGTTCGGCCTGACCGCGCGCATCGTCACGTGGCCGCCCAGCGGGATCACCAACGGCAACCGGATCAACGGGTCACGCGGGCTCGGTTCCACCGCGTCGCTGGTCTCGCCCGAGGTGCTCTCCGGGTGGTCGCCCGCCGACAGCACCGCACTGAGCGCGACCATCGGCGGCGAACAGATGAGCCTCGTCGTGCTCGACCCGACGCTGGCGCAGGACGAGGGCTCGACCAGCTCCACCCTGGGCCTGCGCCAGCGCGTGGCCGCGCGGGCAGCCCTGGGGTCCCTCGGATTCGGGTCGCGGCACGTGGTCGTCGTACCCGGCGTCTCCTTCGACCCCGGGAGCGAGTGGTCTCGGGCGCAGTTCCACGACCTCTTCGAGCCCCGATGGGTCCGGCCCGTCGGCGCCGACGCCCAGGTCGGGGCGGACTCGCAGGCATGGAGAGGGCGCGTACGCCTTCCCCCCAAGGCCAACCAACGCGCCATCTCGCAGGATCAGGTCCAGGCCGCCGCGCGGATCGTCACCAACGGGCGCGTCGTGAGCCAGCTTCTCGGCGACGACGAGCGGCGCAACATCTTCTACGACCAGAGCGCGGCGCTCGCCGCCTCCCAGGACTGGCGGTCGGCACGCACACGAGGCCTGCAGCACGCCGAGTCGCAGGCCGAGGCGGTCGAGAGGATCCTCGAACGCGTGAGCGTCTCCGCGTCGTCGTTCGTCACGCTCTCGGGATCGTCGGGGCGGTTCCCGATCACCATCACCAACCAGTTGGGATCGCCGGTGACGGTCGGAGCGAGATTCACCTCCGACGACAGTGCCGCGCGCATCGACGACATCCTCCCGCAGGAGGTCGGGGCAGGGCAGAGCGTCACGATGACGGTCACCGCCGACGTCGGCCAGGCGACCACCACGACCTTCGGCGTGTCGCTCGTGACCACCGACGGATCGACCGTCGGGGACGAGGTGCGTTTCACCGTCCGTTCGAGCGTGGTGGGTCGTGTCATCTGGGTCTTCCTCGGCCTTGCGACGCTCCTGGTCGTCCTCGCGGTCGTTCGTCGCGTGGTGACGGGCCGCAAGGTCGAGACGCTCGACGACGAGCCAGGTGA
>NZ_JARBCJ010000266.1:0-3142 GCF_028803055.1 Mumia sp. | reverse complement strand
CGACGCGCTCGCCGACGAGTATGCGACGTGGGTCCGCGAGCTGGCGACCAGTCCGTGGGACGACGCCGTGCTCGGCGTGTTCGCCCGACACGTCGCGGGGCGCGGGCGTGTGCTCGACGCGGGCTGTGGCGAGGGCCGCATCACCGCGCAGCTCGCCTCGTTCGAGGTCGATGCGCACGGGATCGACCTCAGTGCGGAGATGATCCGCAACGCGCGGGACGTCCACCCGAACCTGGTACTCGCTGATCCATGTCCCGCCTGAGGCGCTGCCCGGTGCTGTCGCGGAGCTCGTTCGAGTGCTCGAGCCCGGCGGCTGGCTGCTCGCTGCGTTCCAGACCGATGCCGAGACCTTCCGTCCGAACCACCTCAGGGACATCGCGGTGTCGCTCGAGTTCCACCGGCCAGACCCGGCCGCATTCGGCACGCTGCTGGACAGCCACGGTCTCGACGTTGATGCGACCACGGTCCGTGCCGCCGATGTCGAGGCAGGCGAGCGCACTCGCCAGGCGTACGTGCTGGCTCGCCGACGCGCCTGACTTCCAGGCTGCACTGTGCGAAGGGCTGTGTTAGGACCGTAGAGCGACCGCTTCGACGAAGTGCCTCCCCCGGGTCCGGTTTCGTTGCGCTGAGTTCAGCGCGCAGTCTGGAGGAATGATGGCAGAACCAGAGGTGGGAACCCGCGAGGTCAACCCGTTGTTCGCACGTCCGGGGGAGCAGACGACCTACTCCCGCACGGTGCTGCAGGACGACCCGATGCTTCCGGAGACGGCTTATCAGATCGTGCACGACGAGGTCATGCTCGACGGCAACGCACGACTCAACCTGGCGACGTTCGTGGGCACCTGGATGGGCCCGTACGCCGAGAAGCTGTACTCGGAGACGTTCGACAAGAACATGATCGACAAGGACGAGTACCCGGCGACCGCGGCGATCGAGGAACGCTGCTGGCGGATGGTCGCCGACCTGTGGAACGCGCCTGACCCCGCCAACTCGATCGGCACCTCCACGATCGGCTCGTCCGAGGCCTGCATGCTCGCCGGTCTGGCGTTCAAGCGGCGCTGGCAGAACGCTCGCAAGGCCGCGGGCAAGCCGGCTGCTACGCCGAATCTCGTGATGAGCTCGGCGGTCCAGGTGGTGTGGGAGAAGTTCTGCAACTACTGGGACGTCGAGGCGCGCTACGTCCCGATCTCCGAGGAGCACAAGACCCTCGACGGACACGACCTCGACAAGTACGTCGACGAGAACACGATCGGCGTGGTCGTCATCATGGGTGTCACGTACACGGGCATGTACGAGCCGGTGACGAAGGTGGCGGCGGCGCTCGACGAGATCCAGAAGAGCACCGGTCTCGACGTCCCTATCCACGTGGACGGCGCCTCCGGCGGGATGATCGCCCCGTTCCTGCAGGAGGATCTCCAGTGGGACTTCCGCGTCGACCGGGTGCACTCGATCAACACCTCGGGTCACAAGTACGGTCTCGTCTACCCGGGGCTCGGCTGGGTCGTCTGGCGCTCGCGCGACCTCCTGCCCGACGACTTGATCTTCTACGTGAGCTATCTCGGCGGCGATATGCCGACGTTCGCGCTGAACTTCTCACGTCCGGGTGCGCAGGTCCTCCTGCAGTACTTCAACTTCCTGCGCCTGGGCCGCAACGGCTACACGGCCGTGCAGCAAGCCTCGCAGGACACCGCGAAGCACCTCGCCGAGGGGATCGCGCAGCACGGCGCGTTCGAGCTGTGGAACGACGGCAGCGACATCCCCGTCTTCGCGTGGCGGCTCAGGGAGGGCCACACCGACAACTGGACGCTGTACGACCTGTCGGACCGCTTGCGCACGTACGGGTGGCAGGTGCCGGCGTACCCGATGCCCGACAACCTGTCCGACCTCACCGTCCAGCGCATCGTCGTCCGCAACGGGCTGAGCATCGACCTGGCCGACAAGCTGCTCGGTGACATCGCCTCGGCCACCAAGGACCTCGACAGCCTGCCCGCCCCGATCCCCCACGCTGTGTCGAAGCAGCAGTTCCACCACTGAGGGGCATGATGAGCGACACGCGAAGCACGCCCGGGCAGAGGGCCGCCAAGGTCTACCTCTCGATGTTCCAGGTCTCGATCTTGACGGTCGTCGCCGTCGCCAGCCTGCGCAGCCTGCCGGCGATGTCGGGGTACGGGCTGGGAAGCATCACGCTCTACCTGATCCCTGCGCTGCTGTTCCTGGTGCCGACCGCGCTGGTGGCGGCAGAGCTGGCCACCGGGTGGCGCGGCGGGGTCTACGCATGGGTGCGCGAGGCGTTCGGCAACAGGTGGGGCTTCCAGGCGATCTGGCTCCAGTGGGTCCAGAACGTCGTCTGGTACCCCGTCCAGCTCGCTTTCATCGCCGCCAGCATCGCGTTCGTGTTCGGAGACAACGACCTGGCCAACTCCGGCATCTACACGGCGATCGTCATCGTCGTCTTCTACTGGATCTGCACCCTGCTGAACCTTCGTGGAGGCGGGCTCTTCGCGAAGGTCGGCTCATGGGGTGGACTCATCGGCACCCTGATCCCCGGGGTCATCCTCATCGTGCTCGGGGCGGTGTGGCTGATCGCCGGCAACAAGAGCCAGGTCCCGATGGAGACGAGCGACGTCATCCCGCCGTTCACCGGTCTCGCGAGCATCGTGCTGATCGTCAGCAACTTCCTCGCCTACGCGGGCATGGAGGTCAACGCCGTCCATGCGAACGACATGAAGCGACCGGGCAAGGAGTATCCGCGGTCGATCTTCATCGCGGCCGGTCTGATCCTTCTCGTCTTCATCCTGCCGACCCTCGCCATCGCTTTCGTCGTCCCGAAGAGCCAGCTCGGGCTGACGACCGGGATCAACATCGCGTTCCAGGCGTACTTCGACCACTGGAGCATCGGCTGGGCGACCGCGATCATCTCCGCGGCGATCGCACTGGGTGCGCTCGCATCGGTCGTCACGTGGATCGCCGGTCCGAGCAAAGGGCTGCTCGCAGCCGGTCGGACGGGCTTGCTGCCACCGTGGCTCCAGAAGGAGAACAAGGCCGGCGTGCAGATCGGGATCCTCATCTCACAGGGCGTGATCGTGACGATCCTCGCCGGGCTGTTCGTGGTGATCCCCAACGTCAGCGCGGCGTTCTTCAC
>NZ_JARBCJ010000265.1:0-3234 GCF_028803055.1 Mumia sp. | reverse complement strand
ATCACTGCCGAGCATCGCGTCGAGCGCCTGAGGGAGGGTGGAGGCGTCCCCCTCGATGACGTACGAGGCAGCGGCGATCGGGTAGTGGGCGACGAAGTCACGACCGTTCTCGGTCATCGCGGTCATCGCGAACGGCTTGCCCGAGAACAACCAGTCCACCACGACGCTCGAGACGTCGGACACCATCGCGTCGGCGGCGTTGATGCAGTCGAAGACCGACATCTCGCGCTCGGCCCGGTGGCCGTAGACGTGCTGACGCCCGGTGCGCTCCGCGTCCTCGCGCAGCATCTGGTGGATGGTCCGGATGGTCTCCGTGTCGGTCTCGAAGCGGTAGCTGAACGGGTGCGGCCGGAAGACGACCGTCGCCTCCCTCTCGAGCAGCGCCGCGACGATCTCGGTGCCGATGGGAAGCGAGTGGTACGCGGTCTCGTCCACGTGCCCGCGCCACGTCGGTGCGTACAAGACGGTGGGGTCTGCGGGGACCGGGCCTTCGACCTGCCGGACGCCCTCGACCTGCGGTCGGCCGACGACGTCGAAGGTGTCGCGCGGGATGGCCACCCCGTGGGCCGCGTAACGGCGGACGGCCGCCTCGCCTGCGGCGAAGATGCGGTCGTACATGGCGTGGGTCGGGTTGTACGACGTCGGCTTGTCGGAGTCGCCATGGCCCAGGAAGACGTGGGTGATCTGGTGGTGGCGGACGAAGATGCTGTTGCCCGACGACGCGTTGACGTAGAAAGCGGTGGTCAGCGACGGGACGACCAGGTCGTCCAGATCGCGCGATCCGTGTCGCATGACCACGGGAAGGTCGGTGTGCTGAGCGAGGAGCTCGGCCGGGTAGTTGTGGCGCGTGACGACCAGCAGTCGTCGGCCCGTCCGCTGGAGGTACGGGAGCCACATGGTGACCTGGTGCGTGCCGTCGTCGGGCCAGGCGGTGTAGACGATCGCCTGGGGCGCGTAGGCCTCGACGGCCGCCGGGAGGTCGGCCTCGATGCGCCGGCCGGCGCGCATCCGCGCCACGGCGTTGATCCCCATGATCACGTCGGGCAGGGCGGCGACGAGCGTCACCGCTGCCCACCACCACGCGGACAGGCCCAGCCCCGCGGCGATCGCGCCGAACGCCAGCGCGCCGAGGTGGGCCCCTGTGGCGGCGGCCTCGAGGTCGATCTGCTTGGGCGCTGGTGTGAGTCCGGGGACGTTGGCCACGAAGGTCACGCGGTACTGACGGGCCTGGCTCAGGACGGGCTCGAGGACGACGATCCCGATGCTCGTCAGCGCCGCGAGCGAGGCGCCCCAGGCCGAGGAGTCACCCCACGCGACGAAGCAGACGGTGACCGCAGCGCCGACGGCGCCGCGCAGCGCGCCGTCGTGCCCGAGGAGCAGTCGCTCCACGGTGGGCGGCAGGTCGTCTCGTCGCACGAAGCGCCACGCGTCGAAGCCGAGCGCGGCCACCACGGCCAGGAGGACCGCGACGACCACGGCGTGGACGGCGCCCGTCAGGGCGGCCGCCGTGGCGATGGCGATCGCCCCGGCATTCCCGACCTCGGTCAGGGCGTCCCCCGCCCGAGCGGCGGTGACCCGCCCCGCCTCGGGCGGCGCCAGACCGGCGTCAGCCATTCGTGATTGCCGCGGGGCCGTTCTCGCGGCGGATGTCGATCACGTGCCCGGTCTGTGCCGAGAGGAGGACGTCCAGCGACTGTCGGGCGACCTCCTCGGACGACAACAGCGTGCCCGCCGGCTCGTCGCCGAAGGCCTTCGTACGCATCGGCGTGCCCGTGCGCTCGGGGTTGACGCAGTTCACGCGGACCCGCCCCGCCCACTCGTCCGCGAGCGCCTGCGTCAGGTTGACCACGGCCGCCTTGGCCGACGAGTAGAGCGAGTATCCCGAGCGCCCGCGGGTGTAGGACGAGGAGGTGAACAGCAGCAGCGAGCCGGACGTCTCGGCCAGGTGGGGATAGAACTCCTGGGCGATGAAGATCGGCCCGAGGTAGTTGACCTCGGTCGCGTTGTAGATGGTCTCCTCGCTCGTCTCCGACAACGGAGCGATCGGCAGGACCCCCGCGGTGTTGACGACGTAGTCGATCCGGCCGGTCTTGGCCAGGACCTCGGCAGCGGCCGCGTGGACCTCGTCACGACGCTCGACGTGGGTGCCGGTCGCCGAGCGGGAGAAGGTGAAGACTGTCGCGCCGGCCCGCTCGGCGGTCTTGGCGATGTCGCCGCCGATCCCGTACGACCCGCCGAAGACCACCATCGTCTTGCCCTCGAGCGCCGCAGCCTGCTCCGACTCGGAGAGGGCGGCCGGGCGCTCGGCGGAGGCGAGCTGGAACAGCTTGTCGGCGATGTAGACGTCGATCGGCTCGGTGACCTTCATGTTGCGCTCGTGCCCGTCGACCACCGTGATCGGGACGTGGGGCGTGTAGCGCAGGACCACGGTGCAGTCGTCCGTCGCCACGAAGTCGGGGTCCTTGGCGGCCTCGGCGTACGCGGCCCGGATCACCGAGAGCCGGAAAGCCTGCGGGGTCTGTCCGCGCCGCAGCAGGTGCCGGGGCAGGACGTCGGCGATGGTGCCGGTGTCCTCGTGGACCGAGACGATCGTGTCGGCCGACGGGATCACCGTGTCGACGGCTTCGTACTCCTCGAGCGCCGCCACGACGTCCTCGATGATCGTCTGCGAGACGAGGGGGCGTACGGCGTCGTGGAGGAGGACGTTGCACTCGGTGTCGCCGAGTGCCGCCAGCGCCCGCTCTGTCGTGGCGTTGCGGGTCTCGGCGCCCTCGAGGATCGCGGTCACCTTGTCGTAGCCACCGTTGCGGACGATCGCCCGCACGGGGTCCAGGTGACCTGGGGCCATCAGGATGAGGATCTCGTCGATCAGCGGTGACCTCTGCATGGATGCGATCGTGTGCTCGATGATCGGCTTGCCGGCGATCTTGATCAGCTGTTTCGGGATCGACAGCCCGACGCGCGTGCCGGTCCCGCCCGCCAGCACGACGGCCACGTTTCGCATCCTAGTCACGCCCAAGAGAGTAACTTGTGGCGCGAGGCCAGACCCGGAGGGTGTGCGTGGACCCGCGGGATATCGCGCGTACAGTAGCCGTGCGACACGGGGTCTGTCCCCGAGCGGGGCTAGGCTTCGGACGGAAAGGGACCGATGGTCGACTCGAGCTACACGCGGTCGCCCTGGGCGCGGACACGCGCAATCTGGGGCGCCCGCAAGATCTTTTTCCTGCTGGTACG
>NZ_JARBCJ010000264.1:0-3235 GCF_028803055.1 Mumia sp. | reverse complement strand
GGGTTGATGCAGGTCATCGGACCCACCTACGCGACGCACAAACATCCCGCCTATGACGTCGGTCCCTATCTGTATGGCGTGTCGACCAACCCGCTGGCGAACATCCTCGCCGGTCTGCGGTACTCGCTCGCCCGGTACGGCGACCTCGGTCATTTCCGGCGTCGCGGCTTCGCCGGATACGGCAAGGGCGGCATCGTCTACACCCACGCTCGTGATTTCGATCGAGGCGGTGTGCTGCGACCCGGCATGAATCTGGTGGAGAACAACACGGGTGGCGACGAACGGCTCGTGCCATCCCCCGATGGTGCGCGCACGGCCGTGGCGATCGAGAACGCGCATTTCCACGAGGGAGTCGACTACGACATGTTCCTCCGCAAGACGGCGTTCATGCTGCGGGCAGGTCGGATATGACTGTGCGACTCTCCGCCTCGGGGCTCGCCACGGTCGAGCTGGACGACTGCGACGCGGGCTACGTGGTGCGCAAGGTCGAGATCGCTCCGCCCGAGGTGCGCGACGTCGTCTCGCCCCGTCCGCTGGTCGACGGCACGATCGACCGCACCCGCTACTCGGGCTCGCGGAACGTGACTCTCGACCTCATGGTCGTCGAGCGTCCACCCGTGTTCCACGCGGCAGTGACCGAGCCACGGGCGTCACTCCGCGTCGGCGGGGCGGGATGGATCACGATTACCGAGCCGTTGCCCCTCTACCCGGATGTGCCGCCCGAACAGATCGAGGGTGACGACGAGAGCAACGTCGACGAGCCGACGATCAACCCGGCGGCGCTGCTCGACCTGCGCGTCGAGCTGGCGTTGGACCACTGGACAGGGGCGCTACAGATCATCGCCGCGCAGTACGCGGACGGCGATGCCGGATGGCTGTTCGCGATCGACCCGCTCGGGCGTGTGGCGTTCGTGCCATCGATCAACGGGCGCTATTTCGACCTGCCCGGCACCAACCTGCTGCCGAACCCGAGCGTCGAAACGGACCTGAGCGGCTACGTGCTGGCAGGCGACCCGCCGCAACCCCGGAACCTGCTGTACTCCGACCAGCAGGCGTCGATCGAGGCCGGGCCGACCGAGATGACGGCCGGAGACGTCGCGCTGGGCTACAGCCGCTGGAGTACCCCGCAGGGCATCGCACGCGACCCGGCAACAGCGCGGCACGGGACGTCGTCGCTCGTGGGCGGACGCCTCGACGGCACGGCCGGCGCGTTGCAGCTCAACCCGATGGACGAATCCCAGACCCGGCCTGGCTATGTGCCGGTTGAAGGGGGCAAGACATACACCGCCCTTGCCTCGGCGTGGGTGCCACCGGGCGGCCAGAACGACTATCTACAGCTCGCCATCTCCAACTGGTACGACGCGGACCGCAACGTCATTTCTTCGGCGGCGAACCGCAGCCGCACTCCCGCGCGCGGTGCCTGGACCGATGCGCGGCTCGTGGCCACGGCTCCCGAGGGCGCTGTCTACGCGGTCCTGCTCGCCTCGATGTGGTTGGGCGAGGGCGAGGTCGCGCACCTGGATCGAGTGGGCGTGTTCGAGGGCGACGTGTCGTCGGGCAGTTGGTCGCTCCCGAGCGGCGCGAATCCCTACCCCAACCTGCTGTCTGACGCGGTCGCCTCATTTGAGGATGGCACCGTTCCCGCGGAGCTGTATTCCTCAACCGGTGACCTGTCTGTCTCCACGGCGGTGGCCGCTCATGGCACTCATTCGCTCGCCGCGCCGTCGACAGCCGACAACTACGTTCAGGTTGGCCTCAACCCCGCCACGGCTACTCCGGTGACGCCAGGCGTTTCCTACACGTCGATGGCAGGCGTCTACGTCGAGGGGACCGACTGGACGACCTTCTTCCACGGCCGAGTCCATCTCGACACCGCGGGCAACGTGGTGGACGGCTTCCGCTGGGGAACGAACCTGGGGCCGTTGCAACCGGGGTGGAACTACTCACGCGCCACCTGGGTCGCACCGGAAGGCGCGGCGTACGTCTGTCTCCTGCTTGCTCCCCGAGACGGCGCATCGGCGGTCGCCTACCTCGACAAGTTGGGCATCTACGAAGGCGCAGACGTGCCTTTGGAGGCGTGGTCGCTGCCGATGGTCCGCATGGCTGACTCGACCGCGCCAGAGGGTGACTACGTGATCCTGGCCACCCGTGGTCCGGGTGACGGCGATGTCGAGGTGCGGACCGAGCCGATCGCCGCACAACCCGGTGCTGCCTACTTCGCCGCGGTGGTCGTCGCCCCACCGGAGGGCCGGACGATCACGGGCATGACCGAGTGCCTCGACGCCGAGGACAACGTATTGGCATCCAACACGCTGACGCGGCCGCCCGGTGACGGGACGTGGGCGACGATGTGGGGCGGCGAGGTCGCGGCACCCGAGGGCACCACGGCCGTGCGAATGCGGGTGCGTGGCGAGCGCTTCGCCGCGGGCGAGTCGATGCGTCTGGATGCTTTTGAGCTGGTCGACACGTCATACACCCTGCGCAGCATCCGTCCCGTGCCTTTCGCTAACGGCGAACGCACGGCGTTGCGCATGGTCATCGATGCCGAGTCGACCTCGGCCTACTACGGCCCGAGCGCGGAGGAAGGTCCGTGGACTCCGCTGTATGTAGATCTGCCGCGTGACACGCGGATGCATGAGTCGAGCGCGCTGATAACGGTCGGCGCGGTCGAACTGGCGGGCGAGGGTGCCTACGGGCTCAAAGGCAACGTCTATGCCGGTGCCGCCTACGCAGGCGGCGAGCGTGTCATTTCGTGGGACGGCTACACGATCACCGACATCGCCGGTTTCCCGTTCACGTTCAACGGCGACGCCGAGACGATGCGCGAGCCCGGCGTCATCCTCAGTCCGGCGTGGACCGAGCGATTCGATTCGCGCCGCACACTCATGGATCGTGTCGCGCCGTACCTGCGACCCGACGTCGTCTCGACGTTGACGTACGCCACGGACCCGGAGGCACCGCCTCGACGAATTCGGGTGCGTGGCTCGGACTGGTCGGCTCCGTGGAAGCAACGTTGGCATCTCGATACGACCCTCGGATTCGTGACGGTCGGTCAGCCCTGGGCGCTGGGTGAATACGACAAAGAGATTCGTCTCGCGCCGGGAACGGAGGTCGAGCCTGGCCGGACCTACAGCTTGACCTTCGACCGCACCTATCCGTCCGGCGGCGCTTCCTCGGTGCGGGTGGTGAACGCAGGTAGCGCGCCTGCCGAGTGGGTCGCAACCGTGTATGGACC
>NZ_JARBCJ010000263.1:0-3236 GCF_028803055.1 Mumia sp. | reverse complement strand
GTTCCTTGCCGACCTGACCGACCAGGTGTACGACTGGGAGCGCAGCCACGACGGGATGCCGGTGTGGGGCCCGATCAACGACAGCTTCGGAACGGGCTACGGCGTCAAGGAGCCCTACTACGACCTGGGCAAGCCCGGCGACCCGTACGACGACACGGCTCACTACCAGGTTCCGTACGACGGCCTCGCCAATCTGCTGTCCGGGATGGCAAAGACTCCCGAGGCCGCCGAGCAGTTCTTCGACGACCCGGACACCACGCGCTACCACGATCGCGACGTCAACGAGAAGCTCCACTACCTGTTCACCGAGCGGAAGTGGCCCACCGACGACGGCGACGGCTTCGGCGTGGCGCTCGAGGGCGCCACGACGCACTCGCGCGACGTCGTCTCGAAGGGCGACCTCGGCGGCGAGACGGCCCAGTCCCGTGCCGCGACGCTCGCCAGCCAGACGGTGTTCATCATCGGTCAGGAGTCGGGCACCGGCGACGGCCCGTGGCCGGGCGACGACGGCTGGCACGTCCCGGAGGGCATGACCGACTCCGTGGGGAAGATGCTCGCCTCGTACATCCCTGACGTGCACCGTGCGGCACAGGAGGGCAATGGCGACTCCCTCGACGGAGGTTGGACGTACGACGCCTCCGACGGAAAGGGCGGTGTCGCCCTCGGCATGCGAGCGAACGTCGACGACCTCACGAAGGTGCTCCAAGATGTCGGCCGTTACGACGACAAGACCGGCTTGCAGTACGTCACCACGGCAGCACTCACCCATCACAACGCGACGGTCGCGAACGCCCTGGACACCGCGGTGCTTCCTGACGGCTCCCACCCGACGACGCTCAAGGAGCTGAGTGCGTCCAACTTCGAGGAACTGCTCGGCGACGCATCCTCCAAGTCGGGCCGCACCCTGGCCCTGGTCATGAACGAGGGCTTCCTCGGCGGCAAGGACGGCGAGGCCGCGACTCAGGAGCAGCGCGAGGCACTCGCCAAGGCCTTCGGCGTGGCGACCGAGTTCCTGCCGCCGGTCGCGAACCCCGTCGGCAGCGTGCTCACAGGCCAGGCGCTCGGGCTGGTCGGCGATCAACTGGCCGCCCAACCCGACAGCGCTGCGCAGTCCTGGGCGCAGGACGCCGACAAGGGCGTCAAGGACTCCCTCAGGCACCAGATGTACAACACGCTTCTCAACGCCGGATATCTGCCGGTGGGCGAGGGCGGTATCCCTCCCGGGGTGGTTCAGACCGACACTCAGGGCAACCGCATCATCAACCCCGATCTCTACGACCCGAAGGCAGACGTCGATCCCGACCTCAAGGACGACTTCAACCGCTGGCTCGCGACTGCGCCTTCAGGTCTGGCGCAGGAGGCCATCAACTCGTACGCCTCGAACCTCCCCAGCTTCCGATGAACCGCAGGCTCAGGCTCGCTGTAGCGACGGGACTCCTCTCCGCGATGGCGCTCACAGGTTGCACGGACGATCCGCCGCAGGAAGAGGTGTTCAGCCTCGACGCATGCCGTCTCCTCGAGGAGGTCACGGTCGAGGAGCTCGTCGGCGCTCTGCGCGACACGGAGGAGACGTCGGTCGACAACGGAGGACTCGAGAGCAACTGGGCTCAGTGCCGCTACCTTCCGGACGACACGTCCCGTCCGGCCCTGGCTCTCCTGGTCAAGCACGGCGAGACCGACGACGCGGCCCTTGTCGGCGCGGCAGCGAGACAGTGCGAGGAGCGCGAGCCGTTGGCGGTCGAAGGCGCGACCGGCTATCTGTGCGGCGACCCTGACGTCGACGGCACGACGGCCCCTTATGCCCGCGCCGTCTGGGGCACCGACCCCGTGTACTACGCCTCTCTCGGTCTGACGCCGCATGGCAAGTCGCCGTCGGTCGCTGAGGCAGCCGACGACCTGCGCACCGCCGTTCGGGAGCTCATGGGGAACGTCAACGAGTCCTCGTTCGCGCCGCGATGACCCCGACCGCTGAGATGCCCGAGTCGTCCCAGCACCCGCGTGCGACGCGGATCGGTGTACGGGTCTTCGCCGGCGGCGCGGCGGTCGCGCTCGCCGACACCCTGGCCGGATGTGAGGACGAACGGGAGGCCGACGCGACGTCCCGCCTGTGCGAGTCGGTTGACCCCACGGCCGCAGAGGCGATCACCGGGGACGCCGACCTGACCGGTTTCGGCGGCGGGAACCTCGACGCGCCGCGACGTCGGGGAAACGCTCTCGCCCGACGCGGACCAGTGAACCGTTCGACGAGGCCGGCCGACGCCGGGATGAACAAGGACGGATGATGCCTATGCTTCGCATCGGCGGTGCGCTCGGGCGCCTGGTCGGCGGCCTCGCGCTGGTCCTCGCCGGCACCATGGCCGTCGCGGCCTGCAGCACCGACGATGATCCCGACGCGCAGGCGGCCCGCGACCTCGTCGACGGCACGGCCTGCGGGTTCTTCACTCGTGACGTGATCGAGCCCGTCGTCGGGCACGGTGACCTCGACACCCTCGGCGACGGGATCGGTCCGGCCGACGAGCGGGCGCTGCGCGCTCAGGAGTGTGCCGTCCTCGATGAACGCCGGGACGAAACCCCCGTACGCCTCGAGGTGATCCGGTCCTGAGTCCAACAGACAGCACCGCGCCAGCCTGCGAGGGCATCTGGTCTCTCGCAGTTGGGGGACGGTCCCTCCGACGGCTGCGTCGTCGGATCATCGGTCACCTCGGCCGTTCGGCGGGGTCAAGCCGCAAGAGCGGACCACGCAGATCGAGGAAGCGATCGCGTTGGCCCGTGACGTCGAGGCAAACGTCCAGGCGTACGACGAGAGGCGCCAGTGAGCGCTCACGCCTGCGCGGACGCCCAGCACCATGTCGGGTGACTCGCCGTCGGACGACTCCGTGAACGCGCGCGTGGCGGCCTGCGCGCTCGCCCTTCTCGCGATGGTGGCCGCGTGTGACGACAGCTCCGCCCCCGAGGCCGAGGGGCCGGGGGGGGGGGGGGGCGCGTGTGCCCCCCGCCCCGCGCGCGCGGCCGCGCCCCCGTCCCGCTACTGCGACATCCTCGACCCAGAGGTGGCCGAGCCTGTCGTCGGTGACCTCGACGTCAAGACGTTCGGTAGCGAGGACCTCGACCCGACGCGACGCCAAGGCCATGGGCTCGACTGCCAGGTGAGCACCGCGACCGGCAGCGACACTCTGCTGACGATCACGCTGCGTGACACCACCGGCCCGGCCGACTGGGACGCGATGAAGGCCCAG
>NZ_JARBCJ010000262.1:0-3253 GCF_028803055.1 Mumia sp. | reverse complement strand
GCCCTCACCGACGCCGATCACGCGATGCTGCGGCGCCTCGGCGACCAGCTGCACGTGGCCCACGACGTCGCGCCCCTGGTCTCGGCCCGGCGCTTCTTCGCCGGGCGCGAGCGCAAGGCGGAGGCGGCGGCGTCCGCGGACGTCCTGAGATCACTGCACGCCTGGGGCTCCGCCCTCGGTCTCGGGTCACGGCTCGAGCACCTCGCACGCTCGACGGACATGCACGACGTGACGCGGATGACCGTGTCCGACCTCCTCGAGCCCTCGCTCGGCCTGGCCGACGACCTCGCCCACCTCGGCCGCGCTCCGGAGATCGTGCCCGGCGAGGTGCTGCACCCGCTCGCAGGGGCAGTCGCCGTGATCACCCGAGCCGTCGCCGCGGAGTCGTCGTACAGGGACGCGGCGAAGGAGGCCGGCGAGGCCGTACGAGGCGCCGCGGTCGACCGGCTGCTCGCGGAGATGCCGATCGACGCTCTCAAGGACGCGACGCGAGACCGGCTTCGGCTCGGTCCGCTGCGGGACGCCCAGGTCTCGACCGTCGCGCAGGTCCTCGCCGCCGGCCGCGAGCTGGCCTCGCTCCCGGGACTCGGTCCGACGACGGCGACGCAGATGGTCGGCGCCGCCCGCACCCTCTGGCAGATCACGTACGACGAGACGCCGGTGCGCGTCGACGTGGCCAGGCGCGACGGAGAGACGACACGCCTGCTCGACCACCTGGCGAGCTGGGACGCCGCGCGCGCGACCCGGGGCGCGACCGCCGACCTCGCACGGACCGAGGAGCTCGGGCCGCTGGCCTCCGCCGTGCGCGGTCACGTGACCCACGTGCTCGTGCTGCGTGTCGCAGGGCACGAGGTCGTCGACCTCCTCGCCGGCGCGGACGCGGTCGTACGGAGGGCAGCGATGATCGCCACGGGCGGCCGTGGTCCCGCGCGGTCGCGCGTCACCGACGACCCGTGGGACGACTTCCTGGCACGGCCCGCCGACTACTTCGCGATGCTCGCCGAGCTCGGGTTCCTCGTCGAGGACGACGCCAAGACGCACGGTGACCTCCCGGACGAGATCATCGAGGCCGTACGCGCCCTCGAGCTCAAGGGCGACGCGCTCAACGCCTCGCTCCGCGGTTACCAGAGCTTTGCGGCGCGGTTCGCGCTGGTGCAGCGCAAGGTGATCATCGGTGACGAGATGGGCCTCGGCAAGACCGTCGAGGCGCTGGCGGTCTTTGCGCACCTGCACAGCGCGGGGGAGACGCACTTCGTCGTGGTCTGTCCCGCGGCCGTCGTGACCAACTGGACCCGCGAGGTCGCGAGCAAGTCGACGTTGCGGGCACTTCGCGTCCACGGGCCGAGCCGCGAGGGTGCCGCCCAGGCATGGGTACGCCGCGGAGGCGTCGCCGTCACGACGTACGAGACCCTCGGTCGCCTTGACCCGTACCTCGACCAGGTCGACACGCTCAGCTGTGTCGTCGTCGACGAGGCGCACTACATCAAGAACCCAGCCGCGCAGCGCTCCCAGCGGACGGCGGCGCTGCTCGACCGCGCCGAGCGTGCCGTGCTGCTCACCGGCACGCCGCTCGAGAACCGCGTCGAGGAGTTCCGCAACCTCGTCGGCTACGTCCGCCCGGACCTCGTCGTCGACGTCCATGGGCTCGCGCCGCACCGGTTCCGGCGCCAGGTGGCACCGGCGTACCTGCGGCGCAACCAGGAGGATGTCCTCGACGAGCTCCCCGGGCTGGTCGAGGTGGACGAGTGGCTGCCCATGACGCGCGACGACGAGCGGGCGTACCGCGAGGCCGTGGTGGCGGGCAACTTCATGGCGATGCGGCAGGCGGCGATGCTCGCGAGCGACAGCCAGAAGATGGAACGCCTGATCGACGTCGTCGAGGAGGCCGAGGCGAACGACCGGCGCGTGATCGTGTTCTCGCACTTCCGCGAGGTGCTGTCACGGGTCGCCCGCGAGCTCCCCGGCCCGGTCTTCGGGCCGCTGACGGGCTCGGTGCCGGCGGCCGCGCGGCAGGACATGGTCGACAAGTTCGCCGCCGCCGGCAACGGTGCCGTGCTCGTCGCGCAGATCGTCGCGGGCGGCGTCGGCCTGAACATCCAGGCAGCCTCGGTCGTCATCATCTGCGAGCCACAGCTCAAGCCCACGACCGAGGCGCAGGCGGTGGCGCGTGCGCACCGGATGGGGCAGCTGAAGTCCGTCCAGGTCCACCGGCTGCTGTCGGAGGACGGCGTGGATCGCCGCATCACCGAGATCCTCGCGGAGAAGCGGCGGTTGTTCGACGACTTCGCCCGGGTCAGCGCCACCGCGGAGAGCGCACCGGAGGCCCTCGACATCTCCGAGGGAGAGCTGGCGCGGGAGGTCGTGGCCACCGAACGCAAGCGGCTGCTGACGCAGGACCTCGACACGCCGGGGAAGTGACCGCGAGCCTCCGCCGTACGACGAAGGGCCGACCGCCTCCCGGCGACCGGCCCCTCGCCGTACGTTCTCAGACGGTCATCGTCGGACCTGGATCCGCACCACCTTCTTCGCCGAGGTGAGGTTCGCGTTGCCGAGGTAGCGCACGGTCACCTTCTTGGTGCCTCGCGACAGGCGGGGGAGTCGCACCGACCCCTTGCCCTTGGCGTTGACACGGACGGCGAACGACCGCGTGCCGACCTTGACCAGCGCCGTACCGCGAGCGTTCACACCCTTGGCCCTGACCGTGATCGCGACCTTCGCGCGCCGCGAGGTCGTCACGCGCTTCGGCGTCACCGTGACGCCGACTTTGGCCCTCGCCTTGGTCACCCGCAGCACCACCGGCCCCGCGGTGGTGGCACCGACGGTGGCCGTCCCGCGATAACGAGCAGTCACGATCCGCGGCCCCGCCGTACGGAACGGGCCGAGCCTCACGCTCGTACGGCCCTGTCGGTCCAGCGTCCCCGTGCCGACCCGCCGGCCGTCCAGGAATACGTCGACCGTGCCCGAGCCGGCCGTCGTCCGGCCGTCCTCGGTCACCCGGACCCCGACCGCCGCCACGGCAGTCGACCTGCCGGCGGCGATGCGTGTCGGCTTCACCGTCAGCGTCGCCGCAGCGACGGGCACGCTCGTCGCGGGCGTCACCCTGAGAACGACCGGCAAGGACGTGCTCGGCGCCAGCTCCGCACTCCCGCCGTACGTCGCCGTCACGAGGTGGCTGCCCGGCGTCGCGATCGCCGCGAGCGGGACCTTGGCGCGGCCCTGCGCGTCGATCTCTGCCGATCCGGACGCCTCCCCG
>NZ_JARBCJ010000261.1:0-3307 GCF_028803055.1 Mumia sp. | reverse complement strand
ATCCGGGGCTGGTTAGCGAGGCAAGCCTTACCTATGCTACTTTCCGTCGAGGTTAGGGAAACCTGACTTCCCTCGGAATCGGAGCATGTCGTGCCACGCCGCCGCCCCTTCATCGTCGCCCTCCTCTGCGTCTGTACGGCGTTCGCCTCAGCGTGCGGGCCCGCGCAGAGCGGTGAGACGGAGAGCCCCGAGGCCGTGACGTCCATCCCGCGGCTCAGCGACGTCGATGTCTCCGGCGCCGCGAAGGACCTCTCCGGCGAGATCAACCTCGACCTCGGGGCCGACGAGCCCACGCCGATCGTCGAGGACCCGGCCCAGAGCCTCCCCGTCACCGTCAAGGACAGCCAGGGCAGCCGCGTCACCGTGAAGACCGCCGAGCGGGTCCTGGCGCTCGACCAGTACGGCACGCTGGCGCAGATCACGTACGAGCTGGGGCTCGGCGACGCGCTCGTCGGGCGCGATCTCTCGACGCAGTTCACGCAGGCCAAGGACCTCCCGCTCGTCACCCACAACGGGCACGAGCTCAACGGCGAGGCGATCCTCGACCTCTCCCCCGACCTGATCATCACCGACACCTCGCTCGGTCCGTGGGACGTCATCGAGCAGGTCCGCGACGCCGGCGTCCCGGTCGTGGTCGTCGACAGCGCGCGCAACCTCGACAACATCGCCGACCTGGTCGGCCAGGTCGCCTCCGCGCTCGGCGTCAGCGACGCCGGCACGGCGCTCGCGAAGAGGACGGCCGAGGAGGTGGCCGCCGTCCGGGCGGTCATCGACGAGAAGGCACCGAGCTCGGTCCAGGACAAGCTCCGGACGGTGTTCCTCTATGTGCGCGGGCAGAGCGGCGTCTACTACATGTTCGGCCAGGACTCGGGCGCGGACTCCCTGATCTCGGCCACGGGGGCGTACGACGTCTCCGAGGAGATCGGGTGGAAGGGGATGAAGCCGCTCAACGACGAAGGACTCGTCGCCGCGCAGCCCGACGCCATCATCATGATGACCAAGGGGCTGGAGTCGGCCGGCGGCGTGGACGGCCTGCTCGAGCGCTACCCGTCGCTGGCCAACACCCCGGCCGGCTCGAACCGCCGCTTCATCACGATGCCGGACAGCCAGATCCTGAGCTTCGGCCCCCGCAGCGCCGACGTGCTCAACGCGCTCGCGGTGGCGATGTACGCCCCGGAGTCGCTGCGATGACCGTCGTCGACCCGACGATCTCGGTCAGGTTCCGTCTCAGCGCGACGCTCGTCCTCTTCACTGCCCTGTCGGTCGCCCTCGTGGTGCTGGCCGTCCTCTCGGCCGGGACCGGCCAGCTCTCGATCCCGCCGGCCGAGGTCCTCGGCTCGTTCCTGCACCGGCTCGGTATCGACGCCGGCCCGATGCCCGCGCACCCCCAGGGCGACGCCGCGCTGTGGAGCATCCGCTTCCCGCGCGTCGTGATGGCCCTCCTCGTCGGCGCGGCGCTCGCAGCAGCCGGAGCGCTGATGCAGGGCGTCTTCGGCAACCCGCTCGCCGAGCCGGGCGTGATCGGGGTGTCCTCGGGCGCCGCCGTCGCCGCGGCGTGCGCCATGGTCTTCGGGCTCACCGCGCTCGGGACGTGGACCGTGCCGGCGCTCGCCTTCGTCGGCGGCCTGATCACCACCGTGGCCGTCTATCTTCTCTCACGCTCCGACGGTCGGACAGAGGTCGTCACCCTCGTGCTCACCGGCATCGCCGTCAACGCGGTGACCGGTGCGCTGCTGGCTCTGATGATGTTCCTCGCCGACACCCAGGCGCGCGAGGAGATCGTGTTCTGGCAGCTCGGCAGCCTCAACGGCACCCGTTGGCAGTATGTCGGCGTCGTGGCGCCGCTCGCCCTCGTGGGCATCGCCGGTGCCTTCGTGCTCAGCCGCAGGCTGGACCTGCTGGCGCTGGGCGACCGGGCGGCACGTCACGTCGGCGTCGACGTCGAGCGGCTGCGCCTCGTCGCCATCACGCTGGTCGCGCTCCTCACCGCCGCTGCTGTCGCCTTCTGCGGGATCATCGCGTTCGTCGGCCTGGTCGTCCCGCACCTCATGCGCATGGTGGTCGGCCCCGGCCACCGGCTGCTGCTGCCGGCCAGCGTGCTCGGCGGCGCGGTCCTGCTGCTCGCGGCCGACCTGGTCGCCCGAACCGCCGTCCCGTACGCCGAGCTGCCGATCGGCATGCTGACGTCGCTCCTCGGAGGCCCGATGTTCTTCTGGCTCCTTCGCCGCACCCGTCGTACGGCGGGAGGCTGGGCATGAGGACCCGCGCGACGCTCCAGGTGCTCGGCGGCTCCGTCTCGTACGGGCAGGCCACCATCCTTCGTGACATCGACCTCGACGTCCGCCCCGGCGAGCTGCTCGTGCTGGTCGGCCCGAACGGCGCCGGCAAGTCGACGCTCCTCGGGGTCCTCTCCGGTGACGTCGCGCTCTCACGCGGCAAGGCCCTGCTCGACGGGGAGCCGATCGCCTCGCGACGTGCCGGCGAGCTCTCCCGGCGACGGTCGGTGCTGCTCCAGGAGCACCGGCTCTCCTTCCCGTTCAGCGTGGCCGAGGTGGTCGCGATGGGTCGCGCGCCGTGGCACGGGCGCGACGAGTCCGACTCCGACGAGGCGGTCGTCGCCGACGCGATGCGGCGCGCCGACGTCGAGCGACTCGCCACGCGCAAGTTCCCCACGCTCTCTGGCGGAGAGAAGGGGCGTACGTCGTTCGCTCGCGTGATGGCCCAGGAGGCGCCGGTCGTGCTGCTCGACGAGCCGACCGCGGCGCTCGACATCGCGCACCAGGAGGCGCTGCTCACCGAGGCGCGCCGGCTGGCTCGGGAGGGCCACTCGGTCGTGGCCGTGCTGCACGACCTCTCGCTCGCTGCCGCGTACGCCGACCGGATCTGCATCCTCGCCGACGGTCGCCTGCGCGCTGACGGAGCGCCGGGAGACGTGCTCCGACCCGACCTGCTCAGCGACGTCTACGGCCACCCCGTCGACGTCTTCACCCATCCGCGTACGGGCGACCTGGTGATCACCCCGCTGCGGACATCCGTCGAGGAGGTCGTCCGATGAGAAGCATGCTCCGACGCACGCTCGCCGGCGCCGCCACTGTCGCGCTCGCGGCGCCTGCGCTCGCGCTCACCGCTGCCCCGGCCCACGCGGCCCCCCAGGTCACCGTCACCAGCTCCGCCGGGACGCCGACCGCCGCGGTCGACGGTCCCACGACGCTCACCGTCAAGGGCCGAGGGTTCCAGTCGATCAAGGGCGGTGCCGGCGGCATCTACGTCGCGTTCGGGTGGGTCTCCGACCCCCGAGGCGGTTCCT
>NZ_JARBCJ010000260.1:0-3334 GCF_028803055.1 Mumia sp. | reverse complement strand
GCCGTCGACACTCAGCGGCAGCCGGGCGACCACCGAGAACCCGCCGTCGGGGCGCCTGCCGGCGGTCAGGTTGCCGCCGAGCGCGTTGGTCCGCTCTCGCATCCCGATCAGTCCGAGCCCGGGTCGCGCAGGAGGGCGCGACGTCTCGGGTCGCCCGTCGTCGTCGATGCGGACGGTCACCAGATCGACCTCGTACTCCACGACGACCCGCGCCTCGGTGGGACCGGCGTGCCGCGCGACGTTCGTCAGCGCCTCCTGCACGATCCGGTACGCCGCGGAGTCGACCTCCACGGGGACCGTCCGGCGGTCCCCTGACACGGTCAGGCGCGGCTGGATGCCGGCGTGGCTGCTGAGGGCGACCAGGCGGGGGAGGTCGCCCAGGCCGTAGCCGTTGACCTGGTCGTCGCGTCGCAGAACGCTCAAGGTCTCGCGCAGGTCCCGCGACGCCTCACCGGCCGCCTCCTGGATGGCCGAGAGCGCTCCCGGGACCTCCTCACCACGCTTGCGAGCGAGGTGGGCGGCGACGCCGGCCTGCATCGTCACCACCGAGATGCTGTGCGTGAGCGAGTCGTGCAGCTCGCGGGCGATGCGCAGCTGCTCCTCGGCGACGCGACGGCGCAGCACCTCCTCGCGGACCCGCTCGGCCTCGGCGAGCCGCTCCTCGAGCACCGTCATCCGCGCCTTCCACTGGTGCGCGGCCGCGACGGCGACGAGGCCGGAGACGAGCCAGCCCGCCGCGTAGAACCGCTTCCACCCTCGGTCGGTGCGCACCCGTGCACTGTAAGCGACCTGTCGGGTCGTCCGCGTCCGCCGAGAGATGCACCCCTGACGTCATCCCCAGGGAGTACGGCGCTCTCGCGGGCACCCCCGACGACGTCCGCTCGATTGCCGTCTGCCGGACGACGCGACCTGACCCACCTCTGTCCGACCCTGAAGATCCGGGGACGACCGAGGAGGAGACATGGTGCAACCACCCACACAGAACGCCGTCGAGGCGGTGGGGTTGAGCAGGTCGTTCGGCGCGACGCGCGCGGTGGACGGGCTGGACCTCGTGGTGCCTGCGGGCGGCGTCTACGGGCTGCTCGGACCCAACGGTGCCGGCAAGACCACCACGATCCGGCTGCTGGCAACGCTGCTGCGCCCCGACGCCGGAAGCGCGCGCGTGCTGGGCAGTGACGTCGTGTCGGAGGCCGCCGCCGTACGGCGGGAGATCGCGCTCACGGGACAGTTTGCGTCGGTCGACGGGGACCTCACCGGGGCCGAGAACCTGGTCCTCCAGTGCCGGCTCCTCGGCCACACCCGTCGCAGCGCCCGCGCACGTGCCGAGCGGTTGCTCGTCGCCTTCGGCCTCGACGACGCCGCCAACCGGCTCGTCGCCACCTACTCCGGCGGGATGCAGCGGCGGCTCGACGTGGCGGCGAGCGTCGTACGGACGCCTCGGCTTCTCTTCCTCGACGAGCCGACGACAGGGCTCGACCCACGCAGCCGCCACCAGGTGTGGGACCTCGTCCACGAGCTGGTGGGCCACGGGACGACGGTGCTGCTCACCACGCAGTACCTCGACGAGGCCGACCAGCTCGCCGATCGCATCGGTGTGGTGGCGCGGGGACGCGTCGTCGCCACCGGCACTCCCGACGCGTTGAAGAGATCGATCGGTGGCGACGTCCTCGAGATGCGGCTGTCCAGTCCCGCCGACGCCGTACGCGCGAGCGCGGCCCTCGCCGAGCGGTGCGCGTGGGCGATGTGGTCGACCACAGGGCCGACGACGAGAGCGCCGGGGCCGAACGCGTCGGCCACCGCCTCCGCTGCGTGCTCGAGATCAGCCACGTCGCCGAGGAGGACGACGAGCCGCTCGAGCTGCACGGAGGTCAACGTCGACATCCCCGCCACCCGAGCCCGACGGCGAACCTCCTCTTCGACGCCCTCGTCACCGGCACCTGCGGGGGGCGGTGCGGCACCGACGAGCACGGTCACGCCGCCCTCTGCCTCCCATCCCAGGGCCGCTGCTCGAGACCGGATGACCTCCTCGGGCTCGCCGCGGACCACGGCGTCGACGACCAGCGCCTCCATCCGCGCGTCCCACTGCCCGCGCGACTCCGCTGCGCGGGCATAGACGTCTGCGGTCGCGAACGCCACCTCCCGCGCGTAGGCCGAGACCTGCCGGCGCACCTCCTGGGCCTGGTCGGCGGAGAACAGGTCGTCGATGTGGCGCTCGATGACCTCGATCGTCGTCTTGACCATCGACACCGTCTGGTGGAGCGTGACGTGGCGCGTCAGCTCCCGCGGCGCTGCGCCGAACACCGAGCCCGTCACGTCGAGAGCCGACGTGCCGGTGCGCATCCACTCGGCGCACTGGGCGATCCCGGCGTGCGCGATCAGGGAGATCCACGACCGGTGCTCGGCGTCGAGCTCGTGGAACCACCGGAGCTCGCGCTCCATCGTCGCGATCGCGGCCGTCGTCAGATCGCCGGATGCCTTGTCCAGCACCTGCGCGTAGTCCTCGTGAGTCCCGGCGGTCACAGGGCCCAGACTAGGTGCAGGATGGCTCATCGGCCGGTATCGTGGCTCCACTTCCCCCGGCGCCGAGGAGCTGCTCGATGAACGGACTCAGCCCAGGTTCGCTGGAGACGCGGTTCGTCAGGCTGCACGGCTACCGCCGCGCGTACCGGATCACCGGTGAAGGGCCCGCGCTGCTGCTCCTGCACGGGTTGGGCTGCGACTCGACGACGTGGTTGCCGGTGGCCGAACGGTTGGCCGAACGCTTCACCGTGGTGATCCCCGACCTCCTGGGCCATGGCGAGTCCGACAAGCCCCGGGCCGACTACTCGCTGGGCGGCTACGCCAACGGCATGCGCGACCTCCTGACCTATCTCGAGATCGATCGCGTCACGGTCGTCGGTCACAGCCTCGGCGGAGGTGTGGCCATGCAGTTCGCCTACCAGTATCCCGACCGGACCGAGCGGATCTGCCTCGTCGCCACGGGCGGGCTCGGCACCGAGGTGTCGCCGCTGATCAGGCTGATCACCGTCCCGGGAGCGGGCGTGGGTCTCGGGCTGGCCACGATCCCACCGCTGCGGGTGCCGGTCCGCGTCGCGCTCCGCACGCTCGCCCGGACGGGTCTTCCCTACACCCGGGACCTCGACGAGGCCGCCGACATCTACGAGTCGCTCAGCGACCCCGGTGCCCGCGCCGCCGTGCGCGCCGTCACGAGTCACGTCGTCGACTGGCGCGGTCAGCGCATCACCATGAAGGACCGCGCCTACCTCGCCGAGGTGATTCCGCTCTGCCTGGTGTGGGGTGCCGGTGACTCCGTCATCCCGTCCCGGCACGCGCT
>NZ_JARBCJ010000025.1:16302-24789 GCF_028803055.1 Mumia sp. | reverse complement strand
CCAGTCGCAACGCGTGGCGATCGCACGAGCGCTCGTCCGACGCCCCGACCTGCTGTTGTTGGACGAGCCGTTCGGAGCACTCGACGCCCTGAACCGCCTCAAGATGCAGCGGCTGTTCCGCGAGCTGCAGTCGGCGCACGCATTCGCCGCGCTGCTCGTCACGCACGACGTCGACGAGGCGGTCCTGCTGGCGGACCGTCTGCTGGTGCTGGAAGACGGTCGGATCATCGAGGAGATCGACGTCCCCCTCGCGCACCCGCGCACGGTGGACGACCCGCGGTTCGGCGCACTGAGGCGGCGCCTGCTGACCTTGCTCAACGTGCCGCTGGACGTCTAGACGCGCCCGGCGTCAGTCGAGACCGGCGAGCTTCGCCAGCAGATAGGGCTCGGTGCCCGCGAGGCCGACCGAGTAGAAGAGGCAGATCTGGTCGCGCGAGCTGCGTCCCGTCGCGGCTCCGTCGAGAACCGCGCCGAGCTCGACCAGGTGGTCCTCGACCCGTGTCCCGACGATGGTGCTCGGTGGGTCGTAACCGACGGCCTGCGCCCGTGAGTCAGTGACCACCACGTCGGCCGACTCCAGCAGGCCGGTCTCGATCTCGTGACGGCCCATCTGCTTGGGACCGAGCGTCGCGACGTACGCACCGGGGACGAGCCACTCGGCGGCGATCACCGGAGTCGGGCTCGTGGTCGCGCAGACGACGAGGTCGGCGCCGTCCACGGCGTCGCGGGCGGAGGTGGCGGGGACGCAGGCGACGCCGTGCTCTTCTCGCACCCGTCGGGCGAACGCGGCACGGTGGCCCTGGTCGCGGGCGAACACCCGCACCTCCGCCAGGTCGCGGACCGCGGCGATCGCCCACAGCTGCGTCCACGCCTGCGTGCCCGCCCCGATCAACGCGAGGCGGGACGCGTCGGGGTTTGCGAGGACGTCGGCGGCAGCACCGCCGAGGGCACCCGTACGACGCGGGCCGAGCTCGGCGCCGATCGCGACCGCGTGGACCCGGCCGGTCTCCGCGTCGTGCACGACCACGACCTGCTCGCCGGTGACCAGTCCGAACGTGTCGTAGGCCCGGTAGCCGTACCAGGACCCGTCGAGGTGGCCCGCGGTGACCACGAGGGCCCCGCCTCCGAGGTCGGCTCGTACCCGAGCCGGTGCGTGGAGATCGCCGCGGTGCGCTGCCACCGCCGCGTCCTTCATCCAGGTCACGGCGTCCCGGGCGCGCACGGTCGCGAGCACCGTGGAGTCGGTCATCAGCTGGGCCATGCGACATCCTCTCGGGAGGCGCGTGGGAATGTCCCGCCCCCCGGATAGACTTGTGTGTTCTGTCCCCAGGTGTGTGACGTTATCGAGGAGCTCCGTGTCGGACCAACCCAACTCGTCGTCGGCCGAGCAGCGCGAGATCGCTGACGAGCAGGCGTACGTCGACGTCGTCTACGGCCGGCTCGAGGAGTCGACGAAGGCTGCGCAGGCACTCGCTCGGGAGGGGTACGCCCGTGGCCACGTCGGCCACGAGGGCGGGCTGGTCGAGCGCGACGCGATGGTCTACCAGGCGTCCAAGCGGATTGCGGCGCTCAACGCCGCCCACGAGGGCCTGGTCTTCGGCCGGCTCGACCTGGTCGACGGCGTCAAGCGCTACATCGGCCGCATCGGCGTCCGGGACGCCGAGCGTGAGGTGCTCCTCATCGACTGGCGAGCACCGGCGGCATCGGTCTTCTACCAGGCGACGGCGCAGGACCCTGCCGGTGTCGTACGCCGCCGCGTCCTCCGCAGCCGGGGTGCGACCGTGGTGGGTGTCGAGGACGAGCTGCTCGACGGCGACAACGCACCCGCTGACATGGTCGTCGTGGGGGAGGGCGCGCTGCTCGCGAGCCTGAGCCGGGCCCGCGACGCGTCGATGCACTCCGTCGTCGCGACCATCCAGAAGGAGCAGGACGAGGCGATCCGCGCACCCAGCCGTGGCGCGACCACCATCGGTGGTGGCCCTGGCACGGGCAAGACGGTCGTGGCGCTGCACCGCGCGGCCTACCTCCTCTACGTCGACCGCCGTCGCTTCGAGTCCGGTGGCGTCCTTGTCGTCGGGCCGTCCGGCGTCTTCATGGGCTACATCGAGCGCGTCCTCCCCAGCCTTGGCGAGACCTCGGTGACGCTGCGATCGCTGGGTGAGGTGGTCGACGGCGTCTCGGGTCGGCGCCACGACGCCCCCGCCGTGGCCGCGGTCAAGGGATCCGCACGGATGCTCCAGGTGCTGTCCCGGGTGGCCCGCAGCGCCCAGCCGGGTGAGCCGACCGCGTTCCGCTACTTCTACCGCGACGACGTGCTGCGCCTCGACGCGCAGGCGCTCGACCGCCTGCGGCGTCAGCTCCTCTCGGGCCAGCAGCGCAACCGGGCGTACGGCAAGGTCCAGCAGACCCTGCTCGACGCGCTCTGGTCGCAGGTGGAGGGCGAGCGGGCGCTCGAGAAGGAGCGGGACGAGTTCGACAAGGTGCTCACCACCGACGACGCGTTCCTCGACTTCGCCACCGCGTGGTGGCCGCCGCTCGACGCCGTCGACGTGTGGGAGACCCTCGGTGATCCCGAGACGCTGCGGCGCTCCGCCGAGGGCATCCTCAAGCGCAGCGAGATCGACCTGCTCGCCACGTCGTGGCGCAGCGCCGACGGCACCCCGTCCGTCGAGGACGTGCCCTTGATCGACGAGCTGCGCTACCTGCTCGGCGAGGTCTCGGCCGCCGACGGCGACGACGACCCGTACGACGTCAAGCAGCTCATGTCGTTCGAGCGTGAGGAGGCTGCGGTCCGCAAACAGCGGTCGACGCAGTCCATCGAGGACGACTCGTACGCGCACGTGCTCGTCGACGAGGCGCAGGACCTGTCGCCGATGCAGTGGCGGATGCTCGGCCGTCGTGGCAAGTACGCCAGCTGGACCATCGTCGGCGATGCCGCGCAGTCGTCCTGGCCATACCCCGACGAGGCCGCCCGGGCGCGGACCGCGGCCCTGGACGGCAAGGAGGAGCACCACTTCCGGCTCTCCACGAACTACCGCAACTCCGCCGAGATCTACGACCTCGCCGCCCAGGTGGCGCGGGTCGCGATCCCGGGGGCCGACACCCCCGACGCCGTGCGCCGTACGGGCGAGGAGCCCCGGCACGAGGTCGTCGAGGCTGCCGCGGTGTGGTCGGCCGTCCGCAGAGGCGTGCGCGACCTCGCCGAGCGGGTGGAGGGCACGATCGCCGTCGTCGTCCCGACCGGCCGCCGTGAGGAGGGCACCGCCGAGCTCGCCGAGGAGCTGCACGACCTGGACCGGCTGCGGGTGCTCGACGGTCTGGACACCAAGGGTCTGGAGTTCGACGCGGTGGTCCTGGTCGAGCCGGACGAGGTCGTCGCCGAGTCGGAGGCCGGGTGGCGCACGCTGTACGTCGTGCTGACCCGTGCGACCCAGCTCCTGCTCACCGTCGGGTCCACCCGCCACTGGTTGGACCGCGTCGAGGCCTGACCGCAGGAGTCACCGCACGACGGCGGCGAGCTCGGTGCCCCACGCTCGGGCGCTGTCGAGCTCTCCGTCGGCGAGCGGCCCCTCGTACCCGTGGACGCCGAACGTCCGCGCCTTCGCGGCCGGTTCGAAACCGCGTGCCACCAACCGCTTGAGCGCCTTCTTGGCGGCCGACCCGGGCAGTCGGGGCGAGACCGTACGGGTGTCGAAGGCCGCGACGCGAACGGCTCTGCCGGGTGACGGGAGTGCGTCGATCCACTCTCTGATTCCCCAGTCAGGGAGGTGTGGCGCGCCACGCTCGCGCCCGGACTCACGGGTGGCCCCACTCGACATGCCGAACGCGTGGGTCGGACCGCCGACCACGAGGAGGGCGAGATCTGGGTCGAGACCGACGTCCGGCCCGGCTTCGGCGACCGTGACCGCGTCGTCGCCGAACGTGGAGGCGATGCCGTCGGCGATCGCGCGTGCGACCGACTCGGTGTTGCCCCAGAGAGACTCGTAGACCACCAGCGCCAGCACCATGACGACCTCCCGGAGCCCAGCGTAGGGTGCCGCCGAGGATCTGCACCACAGATCAGGACGGACACCGCCGCCCCTGCGCGTGGTGCGGTGCGAGAGACTTGAGGCGATGCCTGAGCAGAACGACCGACCCGCTCCCGCCGGCTCCCCGTCGATGCCCGCGCGCCGTCGCCGACGCGCGTGGCTGCCCATCCTCGCCCTGGTGCTCGTCGGCCTCGTGGTCTCCGGCGGTGTGGCACTGACGACCTTCACCAACGCCCACCGCACCGTGGTCGTGGGTGCGCACACCGGTGTCGTCACGCCGACGTTCGACGGGCACGCGACGCTCGACTTCGGGTCGGTGCTCCCGCAGATCCGGATGCCGATCGACACACCGCTGTCGGTCGGCGTGACCATCGACATCGGCGACACCCAGGCCAACGACCTCAACGAGCTCGTCGCCCGCGACGCCGTCATCGCCTCCCAGCCCGAGGCCGAGATCGACCAGATCAGCGGGGTGGTCCGCGACATCGCGGTCGCCTCGGCGCTGCGCGGGCTCGGGGCCGGTCTCGCCGTCGCGCTCCTCCTCGTCGCCGGATGGGTGCTGCTCGGGCGTCGTCGCCGCCACGAGGTCGCCGAGCGCGTCCGGGGCTTCGTCGCTCGCCGTACGGTTCCGCACGCGCCGCTGCGGACCATGGTCGCGTTCGGTCTCGTGACCGTCCTGGCCGTGGTCCTGCTGACCTGGCCCGAGCCGGCCGACGAGTCGGTGACGCAGACCCGCTGGCGTCCGCTGACGGAGGTCTATCCGCAGATCCCCGACGACCTCGCGCTCGACAGGCTCCAGATCTCCTCCGGGAGCGCGACCGACGCCAGCCGGGCGATCGTCGAGTCGGCGATCACGACGTACGAGACGTCGGTGACCTTCTACGGCGCCCTCGCGGACCGCGTGCCGGAGGTCGCCGAGCAGCTCCGCAAGCCCGCGGACGGGGAGATCGTGGCGGTCCTCGTCGCCGACCGGCACGACAACATCGGCATGGACAAGGTCGTCCGGGCGGTTGCCGACGAGGTCGACGCCTCCTTGCTCATCGACGCCGGTGACGACACGTCGACCGGGGGGTCGTGGGAGGGCTTCAGCATCCGCTCGCTCGCTCAGCAGTTCCGCGACGTGCCCACCGTGGCCGTCGCCGGCAACCATGACGAGGGCGACTTCGTCGCCGAGCAGATGAAGAAGGACGGCTTCGAGGTCCTCGACGGCAAGCCGGTCGACGTCGAGGGCATCCGGTTCCTCGGATACAGCGACCCGCGCAGCTCGGGATTCACCGCGGGATGGTCCCAGGGCTCGTCCTCGATCATCGAGCAGGGACGCGAGCTCACCGAGACGGCGTGCGAGGACGGCTCCATCAGCACGGTCGTCGTCCACAGCCCTACCACCGGCGAGGAGGTCGCGCGCTCAGGGTGCGTCGACCTGGTGCTGTCCGGCCACCTCCACGTCCAGCGCGGGCCTACCGTTCTCACGGCTGAGGACGGACGGCGCACCGTGACGTTCACCAATGCCAGCACTGGTGGCGCTGCGTTCGCCTTCGCCCTCGGGAGCAAGCTCAGGCGGCAGGCGCAGGCCACGCTGATCACCTACCGGGATGGACGGCCCGTGGGGCTGCAGCCGGTGAACTTCATCCCCGACGGCACCATCCAGGTCACGCCGTACGTGCCGGTCGACGTCACTTCCGACGCGCCGGCTCCGACGACGTCGACGACGCCGGCTCCGACGCCGACCTCGGCGCCCACACCCGCTCCTGCCGGGTAGTCCGGCCCGGGGCGGCTCCGGGTCGTCTCCGGGGCTTCACCGGTGGTGCCTGCGCACGGCGCGGACCGACCGTGGACAGATGACACCGTTCGTGGCACCCCGCCCCCGCCAGCCGCTCGTCGTCGGCCCGGCGATCGTCGCACCGCTGCTCCTCGTGCTGTCGGGGCTCCTGCGGGTCGTCGACGGCCTCGACGGGTCGTACGGCGGCGCGGTGCGCGAGGTCGGCCTCGCGATGCTGCTCTTCGCGTTCGTGCTGCTCGGTCTGGTCGCGATCGGGCTCGCGCGGGTCCTCGCCGGGCGACGGTCGCCCGTACCGTCCGGGCTGCGTACCGCGGCGCTAGTGTCGGGGACCAGCGGCGCCGCCGCGTCTGCGTGGACGGTGCTGGGACACCTCTATCCCGCCATCGCCGACGTGACACCGCCGGCGGTGCCCGTGGGCGTCGTCGGCCCGGGGCTTCTCGGACTCGGAGCGGTGGGCATGCTCGTGCTCCTGACCGCCGTCCCAAGAGGCGGGCAGGACGCCAGGACGGAGCCAGGCGTGCGCTACGCTCTCGCCTATGAACGCACGGACCACACTCGGTTGGTGGCGCCACCTCTAGGTGGCGTCTCGTGCACATCCCAGACCCCGCCTCCTCGGCCGTGTCTGGTGAGCCCGTCGGCCGACGAACCCTAGGACCGACGATGCCCTCTCCTCACGACTCGGCTGCCGAGACCGCTGCGGCGCTCGAGCAGCTGATGGCTCTGCCGTCGTACGCGATCATCCGTGTCCGCGACTCCGACCGGGTCGTCCTGATCGGCGGAGCCCGTACCGATGTCGACTCGTTGATGGACGTCCCGCTGAGCGACCCGGTCGACGGCGCACCCGCTTCGTACGACAGCCTCGTGCTCGTTCCCTACCGGCAGGTCCGCGAGCGCGGGTTCGAGGCTCACGACGACGGCACCCCGTTGTCGGTGATCGCGGCCGAGACGTCGACCGACGTGGCGCTGGACGAGCTCCTCGCCGTCCTCCCCGACGGAGAGCTCGCTCCCGCCGACAAGGGCGGCTTCGAGACCGACGACGCGACGTACGCCGAGATGGTCCGGACCGTGATCGACGCCGAGATCGGTCAGGGCGAGGGCGCCAACCTGGTGATCGGCCGGCACTACCGGGCGCGGCTCGCCGACTGGGGCCCGGCCGCCGCTCTGACGGTCCTGCGCCGTCTGCTGGAGCGGGAGCGGGGCGCCCACTGGACGTTCCTGGTGTTCACCGGCGACCGCTACCTGATCGGTGCGAGCCCCGAGCGTCACGTCAGTGTCGACGCCGGGCAGGTCAGGATGAACCCGATCTCGGGCACGTTCCGGCTGCGCGGGCTGGAGAGCCAGGCCGACCGCAAGCGCGAGCTGCTGCGGTTCCTCGGCGACGAGAAGGAGATCTACGAGCTCTTCATGGTCGTCGACGAGGAGCTCAAGATGATGTGCGACATCTGCTCGGAGGGCGGCCTGGTGCTGGGCCCGTACCTGAAGCCGATGACCCACCTCGTCCACACCGAGTACCTGCTCGCCGGGCGGACCCACCGTGACGTCCGTGAGGTGCTTCGCGATTCGATGTTCGCGGCGACCGTCACTGGCAGCCCGGTCGAGAACGCCTGCCGGCTCATCACCAAGTACGAGCAGGAGGGCCGCGGCTACTACGCGGCGGCGGCGGCGCTGCTCGGACGCGACGCGCAGGGGCGTCCGACAGCCGACTCTCCGATCCTCATCCGGACCGCCGACGTGGACCTCGAGGGCAACCTCACCGTGACCGCGGGGGCGACGCTGGTCCGCGACTCCGACCCGGACCACGAGACGGCGGAGACGCACGCCAAGGCCGCAGGGGTGCTGAGCGCCTTCGGCCTCGTGCCCGCGGCGCCGGCGCCGATCGAGGGCTTCGACGCGTTCGCCCACGACGACGAGGTCCTGATCGCGCTCGGATCGCGCAACCAGCGGTTGAGCCAGTTCTGGCTGTCGGACCAGTCGGACACTGCGCCGGCCGACTCCCTGGCGGGCACCCGGGCGGTCGTCCTCGACAACGAGGACGACTTCGTCAACATGCTGTCGCACCTGCTCGGCGTGCTGGGGATCAGCACCGACGTCGTCCGCCACGAGGACTACGACGGCCCGGAGACCTTCGACGGGTACGACTTGGTCGTCATCGGACCCGGTCCCGGTGACCCCCGCGACCTCGACGATCCCAAGATCGCGACCGTACGACGCGCCGTCGACGACCTGCTGGAGACAGGTCGTCGGTTCCTCGCGGTCTGCCTCGGCCACCAGGTGCTGTGCGGCGCGCTCGGTCTGGACCTCGCCTACAAGGACATCGTGTTCCAGGGGACGCAGTCGGCGCTGCCGCTCCGCGGTCGTACGGAGACCGTCGGCTTCTACAACACGTTCGTGGCGCGTGAGCCGGGCGACGGGCTGCCCGACCGCGTCACCGTGGAGGTCGACCCGGTGTCCGGCGACGTCCACACGGTGGCTGGGCCGACGTTCCGCGGGATCCAGTTCCACGCGGAGTCGATCCTCACCCAGCACGGCGACCGGGTCATCGGTGAGCTGGTGTCCGAGCTGCTCGGCTGACCACCCCAGGTTGACAGAAGGGGGGGGAGCCCCAGGGGGGGTAGGCGCGGGGGAGGGGTGGGGGTCAGGGGCCCCCCCCCCCCCCCCCCCGGGCGCGGGGGGTAGAGG
>NZ_JARBCJ010000025.1:0-16292 GCF_028803055.1 Mumia sp. | reverse complement strand
CCTTCTGAGCGTTCTGGATCAGGAGCCCAGCGACCCACCGTCGCTGTCGAGCGTGATCTCGGTCTTCTCCTGCTGCCCGCCGCGGGTGTAGGTCACCTGGACCTTCTCGCCCGGCTGGTAGCCGCGGATCGTCGCGACCAGCGCGTCGGAGGAGGCGATCGGCTGGTCACCGAGGCGGACGATCACGTCGCCTGCCTTGAGGCCGGCCTTGGCCGCGGCGCTGTTGTCGCTGACCGACTTCACCTCGGCACCGATGGTCGTCATGCCGTCGGACTCGACCGCGTCGGACACGGTGACGCCGATGCGGGCGTGCTCGACGGTCTTGCCCTCGACGAGCTGCGCGGCGACGTTCTTGGCGACGTCGATCGGGATCGCGAACCCGAGGCCGATGGAGCCCGACTCGCCGCTGCCGCTGGTGCGGATCGCGCTGTTGACGCCGATCACCGCGCCGTTGGCGTCGACGAGGGGACCACCGGAGTTGCCCGGGTTGATCGCCGCGTCGGTCTGGATCGCCGGGAAGACGTGGCTCGTCTCGGCGGTCTGACCGGCCTGCACCGGGCGGTTCAGCGCGGAGATGATGCCGGAGGTGACCGTGCTCTCCAGTCCGTACGGCGAGCCGATCGCGATGACATCCTGGCCCACGCGCAGGTCCGCAGAGTTGCCCAGCCTGGCGGGCTTGAGGCCGCTCTTGCCCTCCGCCTTGACGACCGCGAGGTCGGTGACCGGATCCCTGCCGACGATCTGGGCGCGGGCGATCGAGCCGTCGCTGAACGAGACGGTGATCTCACCGGAGTCGGCGGCGGCCTCGATGACGTGGTTGTTCGTCAGGATCTCGCCGTCGCTGCTGATGATGATGCCGGTGCCGCTCCCGCTGGCCTGGCCGCCCTTCACGTTGAGCTGGACCGTGGAGGGGAGGACCGTCTGGGCGACCTTCTCGACCTGCCCCTCGGGCAGCGACGCGGTGGACGCGTTCGAGGCGGTGTCCAGCGAGGACTGTGCGGTCGTCGGATTGGAGTCGTCGTTCAGCGCGTGGTAGCCGGCGGCCCCGCCGATCCCGCCGACGAGACCGGCCACGAGCGCGCCCGCGACCACCGCAGCGGCGAACCCGCCGCGTCGCTGGTTCTTCTCCGGCGGCGTGACTGACTGCGGCGTGAACCCGAAGGGGTACGCCTGCGTGTGCTCGCCGGGGCGGTCCTGCGTGCCGGTGGCCGAGTCGTAGCGGTGCGTGTACGAGGAGCTGCCGGGAAGTCCCGTGCTGCTCGGCGCCGCGTAGGAAGGGGTGGGCTGCGACGCCGGCTGCGGAGCCGGCCCCACAGGCTCTGTTGGTCGGGACTCATCGTTCATGCCTCTAGCATGACCGCCGCGACTAAGAGCGTGCTGAGATCACCCTGGGAGCTGCAGAATAGTCACCGCTCGGCGCTCGTGGAGCGGTCCTGGTCGCCGTCGCCGCGGCGGCCGGGGATGTGCAGGGTCATGAGCGCGCCTCCGCCGGGTCCGCGCGACGCGGTGACCGTCCCGCCGTGCCGGTGGGCCGCCTGGGCGACGATCGCGAGGCCCAGTCCCGAGCCGGGCAGGCGTCGAGCCTCCCGCGAGCGGTAGAAGCGGTCGAAGACGTGCGGGAGGTCCTCGTCGCTGATGCCGGGACCCGCGTCCTGCACCGTGAGCACACCGTCCTTCAGTCGCACCTGCACCTCCCCGAGCGGCGGGCTCCACTCGGCCGCGTTGTCGCGCAGGTTGGTGACCGCGCGCTCGAGCGTGCGGGACTCGCCGATCACGATCCAGGGCTCGGTCGAGACCTCGAACGCCACGCCGGGAGCCCGCCGCTGCACGCGGTCGACCGCCGTCTCGACGACCTCCGCGAGGTCGATCGGCTCGGGGTCGGGGTCGCCGGGGTCGCGGGCGAGCTCGACGAGGTCGCCGACGAGCGTGGTGAGCTCGTCGAGCTGGGCACGGACATCGTCGATCAGCTCCTGGCGGGCCCGGCGGGACATCCCCCCGCGCTGTTCGGCCTGGCCGAGCAGCTCGATGTTGGTCCGGAGCGAGGTCAGGGGAGTCCGCAGCTCGTGTCCCGCGTCGGCCACCAGCTGCCGCTGCCGCTCCTGGGAACCCTTGAGCGCGACCATCATCTGGTTGTAGGCGACGGTGAGGCGCGCGAGGTCGTCGTGCCCGTACACCGCGATGGGACGAAGGTCCTCGGTGCGCGCGACCTGCTCGACGGCGGTCGTGAGGCGGCGCACCGGGCGCAGTCCGCCGGTGGCCACGACCGAGCCGAGCAGGCCGGCGACGAGCACGCCGAAGCCGCTCACCGCCCACAGCACGACCTGGAGCCGGGAGAGCGCCGTCTCCATGTTGGCCATCGACTGACCCACCACGAGCGCCGTGCCCGGTGCGGCTCCGACGGCGACGACGCGGTAGTGGACGCCACCGATGGTGGCCGTGCGCAGCGAGTGCGACACCCGCCCCTCGGCGACCGCCTCCTCGTCCGGCCCGATGAAGTCCCCGAAATCGCGAGACGGCGCGCCAGCGTAGATCAGCGCCATCTGGACGTCTGCGGCGGCAAGGGCCGCCTTGGGGAAGCTTCCGGAGTTGAGCTGGTCGGCGATCCCGGCACGTACGGCCGCGGCCGCCCGGAGCTTGAGGTTCTCGTCGACGCTGGACGTGAACTCTGACTCGACGCTGACGTAGATGATGGCGCTGACGAACGCGAGGGTCACGCCGACCGCGGCGGTCGTGAGGAGCGAGACGCGGGTGGCCAAGGAGACGCGCTGGGCGCGGTCGCCGACCCAACGGCGCCACGAGCGGGTGTGGGCTGCGGCCTCCATCAACGGGATCCTCCGGTCACGGTGCTGTCTCGCGCAGGACGTAGCCGACACCGCGCACCGTGTGGAGGAGGCGAGGCTCGCCGTCGGCCTCGAGCTTGCGGCGGACGTAGCCGACGTAGACCTCCAGCGAGTTCGCGGTGGTCGGGAAGTCGAACCCCCACACCTCCTCGAGGATGAACGAGCGTTCGAGCACCCGCTTGGGGCGCTCCATGAAGAGCTCCAGCAGGGCGAACTCGGTCCGGGTCAGCGAGATGGGCCGCTCGCCCCGCATCACCTCCCGGGTGGCGGTGTTCATGGTGAGGTCGGCGAACTCGAGGACCACCTCCTCCTCGTCGGAGTCACCGGTGCGCCTCGAGCGGCGCAGCAGCGCCCGGACCCTCGCGAGGAGCTCGGCCAGCGCGAACGGCTTGGTGAGGTAGTCGTCCGCTCCGGCGTCCAGCCCGTCGACGCGCTCGTCCACGGCGTCCTTGGCCGTGAGGACGAGGATCGGGACCTCGTTGCCCGCTGCCCGCAGGGCGCGCGTCGCCTCGAGCCCGTCGAGCCGCGGCATCATCACGTCCATCACGATCGCGTCGGGGTCGATCATCGGGACGCGTGCCAGCGCCTCTGCACCGTCGGCGGCGACATCGACGTCGTAGCCGTTGAACTCCAACGACCGGCGCAGCGAGTCACGGACCGCCCGGTCGTCGTCCACCACGAGGATGCGCATGGGGCCAGGGTGCCAGGTCTGGCCCAGCAGCACCCGACCTCGTGCAGCCGGCCGGCACTCAGCGGCAGCCCTCGGTTGCCGTGCTCGGCCCCACCAGCGCTCAGCCCGTGGCCCTCGGCGCCTCGCCGTCCAGGAGCTGCTCGGCCGCGGCCCGTGCCCTGGCACCGTACCCACCACCGAACAGGGCGGCGTGCACGAGCAGGGGATGGAGCTGGTGGAGCGGCACCCGCTCGTGCCACCCGTCGGCGAGCGGGAACGTCTCGATGTAGGCATCGAGGATCCGCTGGAGGTGCTGGATGCCGAACAGGGCGAGCATCGCGAGGTCGGTCTCGCGGTGGCAGCCGTGCGCGGCGGGGTCGATGAGGAAGGCGCGGTCCTCGGTCGACCACACCACGTTGCCGGACCAGAGGTCACCATGGATCCGCGCGGGCGGCTCGGGTGGGCCGGCGAAGTCGTCGATGCGACGCACGACCTCCTCGACCGGTGCCGCGTCCTCGGTGGTCATCGCGCCGCGGTCGACGGCCACCTTGAGGTAGGGCAGGATGCGCCGGGTCGTGTAGAACTCCGTCCACGTGGGCGCCGGCTTGTTGGGCAGCGGAGCCAGCCCGATGTATCCGTCACGGGGATAGCCGAACTCGTCGGCACCGGCGCGGTGGGTGGCGGCGAGTGCGCGACCGAGGCTCTCCGCCGCGTCGGCGGTCGCCTTGCCCGGCTCGATCCACGAGACGACGAGGCAGTCCGCGGACACCCCCAGCACCTGCGGCACGGGCGCCCCGGCCTCGCCGAGCCACTGCAGGCCCTCGGCCTCCGCCGTGTAGAAGTCGTGCGGCACCTGCGGACGGGTCTTCAGGACGGCGCTGCGGCCGTCGGTCAGACGCAGCCGGGTCGCGGTGTTGGTGTCCCCGCCGGCCACGGGCGTCGTCGCGACGACGGCCACACCCAGCAGTGCCTCAGCCTTCGCTGCGATGCCCCCCATGCGCGCCATGTGCTGACGCTACACACGGTCGGGCTCGCCTGCCCCTTATCTGGCAAGCTCCTCGACGAGCCTCGGAGCGCTGGCGACGATCGCGTCCGACGTCCGCTCGATCAGCCTGAGGACGTGCTCGAACCCTGAGGGACCTCCGTACCAGGGGTCGGGGACCTCGTCGTCGCCCGGCGTCGCCACGGGATCGTACGAGCGGAACATCTGGACCTTGCTGCGGTCGCGCGGCGTCCGGGCGAGGGCGCGCACGGCGTCGAAGTTGGACCCGTCCATGGTGAGGACCAGGTCGTGGTCGTCGAACCAGCGGCTGGTGATCTGCTGCGCACGGTGCCGGGTCGGGTCGTAGCCGTGCTCCTCGAGGATCGCGGCGGCACGGGGGTCCATCGGCTCGCCGCGGTGCCAGTCGCCGGTGCCGGCGGAGTCGACGTGCACCTCGTCGGCCAGACCCGCGTCGGCGAGCTTCTTCTCCAGCACGACGTCGGCCATCGGGGAGCGGCAGATGTTGCCGAGGCAGACGAGGGCGATGCGGAGCGGGTGCCCGGAGCCGGTGGTCATGGCTTCACGGTAGCGGTGCGGACTCTAGTCGGCGTCGACGAAGATGCGCAGCACCATGTTGACGAGCGAGATCACGATGGAGCCTCCCACCGCGACCCAGAAGCCGTCGACGTTGAACTCGACCGGCAGCGCGTCGGTCACCCAGGCGGTGAACCGCAGGAGCAACGCGTTGAGCACCAGGAGCAGGAGCCCCAGCGTCAGGACGATGAAGGGGATCGAGAGGAGCTTGAGGAGGCGTCCGACGGTCAGGTTGATGACCGTGAAGACGGCCGCGATGACCAGGAGGGTGCCGGCCTTCTCCCACCAGTCCTGCCCCGACTCGCCGATGCTGATCCCGGCGAAGATCCCGGCGGCGACCGCGATGGCCGCAGCGTTGCACAACCACGTCAGCACGAGCTTCATGCGCCCCATCCAACCAGATCGGGGTCCCCTGATCAGCCCGCCACCTCGGGCACCGCAGGTGGCGGTACGGCGCGTGACGCCTGCGCGAGGACGATGCCCGCGACCACGAGAAGCCCGCCGACCACCTGCAGCGCGTCGAGCGACTCGCCGAACCACGCCCACCCGAGGGCCGCGGCTCCCACCGGCTCGAGGGTCGCCACCATCGTGACGACCGTGGCGGGGAGGTGCTGCAGCGCACTGAGCTCCATGAAGAACGGCGTGAGGGTGCCGAGGACGACCACCCAGCCGATCGCGAGCCACAGCGGGACCTCGTACGCGTCGAGCGCGCCGAGGAGGTTGGCCGAGCCGTCCAGGTCGGGCGACGTCCAGATCGGACGCACGACGTTCATGGCGATCGCGGCGAAGACGAACGCCCAGACGACGACCCGGATCGGGTCTGCCTCGCTCACTCCCTGCTCGCCCACGAGGAAGTAGGTGGCCAGGCACGCCGCTGCGGCGAGCCCGGCGAGCATGCCGAGCCCGTCGAACGCCAGGCCGCTCGCGATCTGCGCCACGAGCGCCAGACCGACCAGCGTCAGCGCGACGGCCAGCCACATCGTGCGTCGGACGTGCTGCCGCTGCACGAACCGCGCCCAGAGCACCACCAGGACGGGCGCGAGGTACTCGAGGAGCAGCGCCATGCCGACCGGGATGCGGTCGATCGCGATGTTGTACGTCCACTGCACGCTCGCGATCCCCACGACGCCGAGCAGCAGCAGGAGGGCGAGCTCGCGTCCTCGGGGCAGGCGCAGCGCGCTGCGGTCGGCGACGACGGCGAAGAGGACGAAGAGGAGCGCCGAGCCCGTGGTCCGGAACGTCGTCAGGAGGGCCGGGTCGATCCCTGCCCGCAGGACGACCCGGGAGACACCGGCGTTGAGGACGAAGAAGCAGGCCCCGCCGACGACGAGGGCGTAGCCGAGGCTCGGCCTGGACTGTGTGCGCGCCACGTCGGGATGCTCTCACGCGTGTGGCGCAGGCCCGCAGATGCTAGGCGGGCGCCGCCGGGGAGGTCCAGACGGTCCCTCGTCGGGAGTCGGTGGTGGACGTCAGGGCGCCGGTCTCCGTCTCGTGCGTCGTGACTCCCGCCTTCCGGGCGGCCTTCGCGACCCGGTCGCGGAAGTCGAGCCACGCCGAGCCGTCCGGAGCGCCGTCCCGGTCGGGCGCGGTGAGGGCCGCGAGCGCGATCTCTCCCGACGCGGTGCGTACCCACCCCGCGGAGGCGGCGTGCTCCTCGAAGCCGGTGAGGAGCGCCCACCGTCGCGGGCCGACGGGCTTGCTCATCGTCGCGGTCACGACCCGGTCGACGATCGCGTCCGCGGTGTCCGGGTCGGTCTCGAGCACGAGCCCGGTGGCCAGCCACTCGCGATGGGTCGCGGAGCGGCGCTCGCGGTCGCGCTGCCCGGCCCGGCCGCGGTCGCGCAGGAGGCCGTGACGGCGCCACCGCTCGAGGGCGACGATCACGACGAAGAGCGCCACGCCGGCGAGGAGGGTCGAGACGGGCACGGAGACACCTTCCTCGGGACGGAGCTGGCTGGCCGCAGCACGGTAGCACCGGGGGCCTGCCGCGACCCGGCTCGGCTGGCTAGGGTGCGGCCATGGGAGAACCCCGCATCAGACAAGCCCTCGACGGAGTGCCGGACTACCGTCCCGGCCGCCCGCCGACCACGACCGACGACCGTGTGCCGTACAAGCTGTCGAGCAACGAGAACCCGTACCCTCCGCTGCCGAGCGTCCTGGACGCGATCGACGACGCCGCCCGCCGGGTGAACCGTTATCCCGACATGGGTGCGGTGGGGCTGTACGCCGCGCTGGCACAGCACCACGCTGTCCCGACCACCGACCTTGCGGCGGCGACGGGATCCGTGGCCGTGCTCTACCACCTGCTGCAGGCGACGTGCGAGGCCGGCGACGAGGTGGTCTATGCGTGGCGGTCGTTCGAGGCCTACCCGATCGCGGTTCGGCTCGTCGGCGCCACCCCTGTCGAGGTGCCGCTCACGGCGGCCGCCGAGCACGACCTGGAGGCGATGCTCGCGGCGATCACGCCGCGCACGCGGGTCGTGATCGTGTGCACTCCGAACAACCCCACCGGGCCCGCCGTGGAGCCCGACGCTCTCGCGGCGTTCGTGGACGCGGTCCCCGACAACGTGCTGGTCGTCGTCGACGAGGCGTACGCCGAGTTCGTCCGGCGCGCGGGGGACTCCTCCGGCCCCGAGGCGCTCGAGCACTATCGCGCCCGGGACAACGTGGTCGTCCTGCGGACCTTCTCCAAGGCGTACGGGCTGGCGGGTCTGCGGGTCGGCTATGCGGTGGCGCCCGCCCGGATCGCCTCCGCGGTGCGCAAGGTGGCGCTCCCGTTCGGCGTCTCCGACGTGGCTCAGGCGGCCGCGGTCGCCTCCTTGGCGGCAGAGAAGGAGCTGTTCGAACGCGTCGACGCCATCGTTGCCGAGCGCGACCGGACGGTCGACGCGGCGCGGGCGGCCGGGTGGCCTGTGCCAGACACCCAGGCGAACTTCTTCTGGCTGCCGACCGGCGCGAGGACGCTCGAGGTCGCGGAGGCCTTCGGGCGCGACGGGCTTGCCGTGCGTCCGTTCGCCGGCGACGGCATGCGGATCACGATCGGGGAGCCCGGCGCGAACGACCGCGTGCTCGACGTGCTGCGCCGGCAGTCGGCCGGCAGCTAGACCGGCGTCCGTCCGGTCCGGCCCCTCAGCTCATGTCGAGGGGCTGGGCCGTCGACTCCAGGACGCTGAGCCACAGGTCGCCGTCGGGGGCCACCGAGTGCCGTCGCTCGATCACCAGGGGGATCGGGACGTGCACGAAGCGGTGGCGGCGGCGTCCGACGACCATGTCGGTGCGCCCGGACATCGCCGCGTGCACGGCGATCTGGGCGAGCCGCGCGCAGTAGACGGAGTCGGCGGCGTCGGCGGGGACCGCCCGGATGCCGTAGCCGGGATCGAGGTACTTCAGGGTCAACGGCTCGCCTCGGTCGTGGAAGTCCTTCTCGATGGCGGCGCGGACGACGGCCGCGATGTCGCCGAGGCGCCTGTTGCCGGACGCGTCCGACTTCCCGGTGGCGGGCATGAGCTCCTGGCCGGCGCCCTCCGCGAGCACGACGACGGCGCTGCCGTGGGCGCGGACCCGGCGGGCGAGGGTGCGCAGCAGCCCGTTCTCGCCGTCGAGGGCGAACGGCACCTCGGGGATGAGGACGAAGTCGGCGTCGTGGTTGGCGAGCGCGGCGTAGCACGCGATGAACCCTGCGTGGCGTCCCATCACCTTGACGAGTCCGACACCGTTGTAGGCCGACTCGGCCTCGACGTGGGCGGCGGTGATCGCCTTCGACGCCTCGGAGAAGGCGGTGGCGAACCCGAAGCTCTGGCCGATGTGGGGGATGTCGTTGTCGATGGTCTTCGGGATCCCGACCACGCCGATGGCGAGGCCCCGGCGCCCGATCTCCTCGACGATCTTGTGGGCGCCGTGCATCGAGCCGTCGCCGCCGATCACGATCAGCGCGTCGATCTCGAGCTCGACGAGGCGGTCGACGATGACGGAGGGGTCCTGGGCGCCACGGGAGGTCCCGAGGACGGTGCCGCCGCGCTTGTTGATGGACCCGACCAGCCCGGGGGTGAGAGAGACGGGTTCGAAGCCCAGCTGAGGGACGAGTCCGGCGTAGCCGTTCTGGAAGCCGGTGACCTGCGTGACGCCGTAGTGGGTGTAGAGCTCGAGCGTCACGGCGCGGATCACGTCGTTGAGACCGGGGCACAGCCCGCCGCAGGTGACGACCCCGACGTGCGTCGTGGCGGGATCGTGGAAGATCCGGGCGCGGGGGCCTCCCGGTTCGAAGGAGGGCGACCGCTCGACCGGCTCCGCGCGCCGCTCGAGGAGGTCGATCGTGTCGTCGTAGAGGACGCGGTCACCCTCGGAGACGTAGTACTCGTTGGTCTGGCGGTCGGCGACGTAGGACGCGAGGGGGGAGTCGTACCGGCAGGGCCCGAGTGAGGAGACCTGGAGGTCGGCGAGGGTGATCACGTGTCGAGGGTAGGCAACGGCGACGCCGAGGCGGCGGTCCGGGTGCCGGCGCTCGGGTATTCACGCTGGCAAGTGACCTGCGTCATATCGCGAATAATTGCCTACTGACCGGGGGCTTAGATTGTGCATCCTGTTAGGCTGTAAGCCGATCAGCCAGTCACTCTGCCAATGATGTTGGTTCTCAGGAAAAAATGGATCCCTCCCTCCTCGTGGCCTTTGCCGGGCTGTGCCTTCTCTTGGCGCTGACCCCTGGGCCCGACACCTTCCTTGTCCTCCGCTTCAGCCTGGGCGGGACCCGCGCGGGCCTTGCTGCCGCCGCCGGCTCGTCCACCGGGTCGTTGCTCTGGGCGCTCGCGGTCGCCGCCGGTCTCGCGACGCTCCTGGAGCAGTCGGCCGAGGCGTTCCGTGCCGTGAAGATCGCCGGCGGGCTCTACCTGCTCTGGCTCGGCCTGCGGGCGCTGCTGCGGCGAGGGAAGGGACTCGGTGAGATCGAGGGTGCGTACGGCGTGCGCGCCGGCGCGGCGATGCGCGCCGGTCTGCTCTCCAACGTGCTCAACCCCAAGGTCGGGCTCTTCTTCATCGCTGTCGTCCCGCAGTTCCTCCCCGGCCACGACGCGACGCTCGGAGCGACCCTGCTCCTGGGGGTCATCTTCGCCGCGATCGGACTGGTCTACTTCGCCCTCATCGCCGTCGTCGCGGGGCGTGCCGTCGACTGGTTGCGTCGTCCGCGGGTGGAACAGGCCATCGACCGCGGGACGGCCGGGATCATCGCCACTCTGGGCGTCTCGACCCTCGTGTCCGCCACGCGCTGACCGTGTGAACGAGCCGGTCCCCTGTCACCAGGCGGCAGCTCACGAGCGAAGACAAGACCTTCCGGCCTGGCACGATGCTCGCCATGACAGAACCACAGCGCAAAGACGTCGGCGCGCAGTGGCGCTGGTGGGCCGGCAAGCTCGTCATGGCACCCGTCTTGGCTGCCGCCGCCGCAGGCTTGTACGTCGTCGGCGAAGACACTGCGACCGGGCTGTGCCTCCTCCTCGCCGCCGTCACCGTCGTCAACGCCATCACCAACAAGGTCACCTTCCAAGCCGGGGTCGCGCGCGGGCATGCGGCGACCCTCTACGCGCTCTCGCGAGACCCCGCCCTCGAGGACGACACCCTCACCACGACGATGGCAGGCATCCAGCCCTGGACCACCGACGACGACATCCGGGACACCGTGGACCGCGTCACGCGCCCATGAGGGCCTCCGGCGGTGCTCGCAGCGGGTTGCTCGGCCAGGCGCTGACCGTCGCAGTCACGGGCCGATCGGGTGCGGCTCCTCGCGGACGACCTCTCGCGGGTCCTTGTCGTCGCGCAGCCCCTGGTAGCGCGGGTGGCGGAGCCGGCCCGCTCCCGTCCACTCGCTGAAGCCGATCTGCACGACGAGGCGGGGCTCCACCCAGTGCGTCTGCGCCGCCGCCGTCCGACTGGTCCTGCGGATCTCGTCGGCGGAGTCGGCGAACGGGTTGGTGGAGCGGGACAGCGGTGCGAGCAGGGAGCCCAGGTGGGCCAACGTCTTCTCGTCGAACCCCGTCCCGACCTTGCCGGCGTAGCGGAGGTCGTCGCCCTCGTAGTAGCCCAGCAGCAGCGCACCGAGGCCGCTGCGGGCGCCCTGTGGGTCGGTCCATCCGCCGACCACGAGCTCCTGCCCGCGCACCACCTTGAGCTTCAGCCAGTCGGGTGAGCGTCGTCCCGCCTGGTACGTCGAGGCGGCCCGCTTGGCCATCACCCCTTCCCACCCGACGCTCTCCGCGTGGTGGAACATCGCCGTCCCGGCGCCCGCCTGGTGCTCGCTGAAGCGGAGCGTCGGGGAGAACGTGTACGCGTCACGGAGCGCGTCCTTGCGGGTGGTGAGCGGCAGGCGCTGGAGGTCGTGCCCGTCGTAGCGGGGGAGGTCGAAGACGACGTAGGCGAGCGTGACGTGGGCCGAGGCGATCGCTCGCGCGTCGGTGACGTGCATCCGCTTCTGCAGGTCCTCGAAGCTGGTCTGGTCTCCTCGCATCGCGCACAGCTCGCCGTCGAGCACCCAGTCCGAGGCGGAGTCGAAGGGTCGAAGAGCCTCGATGATCTCGGGATAGCTGACGCTGACGTCGATCCGGTTGCGCGTCCACAGGCGCACCTCGCCATCCTCGCGGATCGCCATCAGGCGCTCGCCGTCCAGCTTCCGCTCGAACACCCACGCCGGGTCGTCGAAGCGTCGCGACGTGAGCGTGGCGAGCATCGGGGCGATCCAGATCGGTGGCACGGTCCGACCGTACGCCGGAGCGGGTTCCCACCCCGGCGCCTGTGCCTCTTGACGGTGGGCGCGAGGGGGGCCACGGTGGGCACCACCCGCTGGAACGTCGTTCCACACCCTTGGAGGATTCGTGCCCCTGAAGCGTGCCGCCCACCTCGCCCTGACCGCCGCCCTGACCGGGGGAATCCTGTCGGTCGTCCCGACGACCTCCGCCGCCGCTGCCCCCCCGCCCGCCGTCGCCCACTACTCGAGCGAGATCGTCAACGACGGCACCGACGTCTACTACCCCGCCGGTGCACAGGGCGAGCTCCCCGTCGCCCTGCTCATGCAGGGTGCGCAGGTCCACCGCATGCACTACGCGGCCTACGCGCGCGCCGTCGCCGCGTACGGCTTCGTGGTCGTCGTCCCCAACCACAAGCGTCTCGTCTTCTTCGACAGCGACTACTACCCGTCGCAGAAGATGCCGGCGCAGGCGATCGACTGGATGGCCGCGGAGAACGCCACGGCGTCGTCGCCGCTCGCCGGACGGATCGACACCGACACTCTCGTCCTGCTCGGGCACTCCTTCGGCGGCGCTGCTGCCCTCGGGGTCGCCGAGGAGTCCTGCGGGATCCCGTTCTGCACCACTCTCGGCTACTCCCTCCCCGACGAGGTGAAGGCTGCCTCGCTGTTCGGCACCAACAACAAGTCCCCGCTGCTCGGCTCGTCGGCGAGCATGGACAACCAGATCCCCGTGCAGCTCGTCCAGGGGACGGTCGACGGCGTGGCGCTGCCCGCCGACGCGGAGACCTCGTACACCAAGCTCGAGAACGGCCCGAAGCAGATCGTCCGGGTGGCCGGTGCCAACCACTACGGCATCACCGACACGCAGAACCCGGCAGGTGCCGACCCCGACGCGAGCGTGCAGCCGATCAGCCAGGCGGCGAGCATCGCGACGTCGGCACGCTGGGCCGCGACGTTCCTCAAGGCGCAGCTCGGCGACGGTGCGGCCGCCGACTACGTGTACTCCACCGGCGACGCCGCCGATCCGGGCGTGACGGTGACCAGCACACGGTGACCCGCGCACGATGACCGGCGTCCGCCCCGCAGGGCCTGGAGGATGTGGAGGCACCCTCCGGGCCCTGCGGGCCGGTGCTAGCCTGGCTCCACGTGTGAGCCCGCTCACACCCCGTCGACAGCCTGCCCGGCTACCGTCCGGTTGGCGTTCGACGACTCACATCCGCCGGCCGCGGAGACCCCGAGGTCGCCGAACGCGAGGAGTGCCTCATGGCCGATCCTGTCGACCCTCCGCTCGTCCAGCTGCTCAGCCCTGAGGGCGAGCGCGTCGAGCACCCCGACTACCACTTCGACGGTGACGACGACACCATCGCGAGTCTCTACCGCGACCTCGTCCTCACCCGCCGGATCGACACCGAGGCCACCGCGCTCCAGCGTCACGGGGAGCTCGGCATCTGGGCCTCGCTCCTCGGGCAGGAAGCCGCACAGATCGGGTCCGGTCGAGCCCTCGCCCCGCAGGACTACGCGTTCCCGACCTACCGCGAGCACGGCGTCGCCTGGTGCCGCGAGGTCGATCCGATCGCGCTGCTGCGACTCTTCCGCGGCACCGACCAGGGCACCTGGGATCCCGACGAGCACAACTTCGGCCTCTACACGATCGTGATCGGCGCTCAGACGCTGCACGCCACGGGCTACGCGATGGGCATCCAGCGTGACGGTGCGGTCGGCACCGGCGAGCCCGGCCGCGACGCCGCCGTCGTCGCCTACTTCGGCGACGGCGCGACGAGCCAGGGCGACGTCAACGAGGCCTTCATCTACGCCGCGGTGATGAACGCGCCCGTCGTGTTCTTCTGCCAGAACAACCAGTGGGCCATCTCCGAACCCACGAGCCGGCAGACCCGCGTGCCGCTCTACCAGCGTGCGGCCGGTTTCGGCTTCCCCGGCGTCCGCGTCGACGGCAACGACGTCCTCGCCGTGCACGCGGTCACCCAGGAAGCCCTCCAGCGCGCTCGCGAGGGCAGCGGACCGACCTTGATCGAGGCGTTCACCTACCGGATGGGTGCGCACACGACGACCGACGACCCGACGCGCTACCGCCTCTCGGACGAGGTCGAGCGGTGGAGGCTGCGCGACCCGCTCGAGCGGGTCCGCGCCTACCTGCGTCGTGTCAACGCGGTCGACGACCAGTTCTTCAGCGACGTCGAGGAGGAGGCCGACGCCCTCGGCGAGCGCCTGCGCGCCGACGTACGCGCGCTGCCCGACCCCGACCCCGTGGACCTGTTCGCCAACGTGTTCGTCGAGCAGACCGCCGAGATCGCGGCCGAGCAGGAGGAGTTCCGCTCCTGGACGGAGACGTTCGAGACGGAGGTGGCCCGGTGAGCACGACGATGACGATGGCCAAGGCGCTCAACGCCGGCCTGCGGCACGCGATGGACGACGACGCCAAGGTCATCCTCATGGGTGAGGACATCGGCCGCCTCGGCGGCGTCTTCCGTATCACCGACGGCCTTCAGAAGGACTTCGGCGAGGACCGGGTGATGGACACCCCGCTCGCGGAGGCCGGCATCCTCGGGACGGCCGTGGGCCTCGCGCTGCGCGGATACCGACCGGTCGTGGAGATCCAGTTCGACGGTTTCGTCTATCCGGCGTACGACCAGATCGTCAGCCAGGTCGCCAAGTACCGCTACCGCTCCGGCGGGCGGGTGGTGATGCCGCTGGTGATCCGGATCCCGTTCGGCGGCGGCATCGGCGCGGTGGAGCACCACTCCGAGAGCCCCGAGGCGCAGTTCGCGCATACTCCTGGGCTCAAGGTGGTGGCGTGCTCCAACCCGCGCGACGCCTACTGGATGATCCAGCAGGCCGTCGCCGCACCGGACCCGGTGGTGTTCCTCGAGCCCAAGCGCCTCTACCACTCGACCAAGGCCGAGATCGACCTCGACGCGACGCCGCCCCCGCTGTTCTCCTCGCAGGTCGTCAGGTCCGGCACGTCGGCGACCGTCCTCGCGTACGGGCCGTCGGTCGCGGTCGCCATGGGTGCCGCCGAGGCCGGCATCGCCGACGGTCTCGACCTCGAGGTCATCGACCTGCGGACGCTGTCGCCGCTCGACATGGCGCCGGTCCACGCGTCGGTCCGCAAGACCGGGCGCGCCGTCGTCGTGCACGAGGCGCACCGCAACCTGGGCATGGGCGCGGAGCTGGCGGCGCGGATCACCGAGGAGTGCTTCTACTCGCTCGAGGCCCCGGTGCTGAGGGTCGGCGGGTTCGACACGCCGTACCCGCCGAGCCGCGTCGAGGAGACGTGGCTGCCAGACCTGGACCAGGTCCTGGACGCCGTCGACCGCAGCCTGGCGTGGTGAGGGCGGTGGCGACGAACGAGTACAAGCTGCCCGATCCCGGCGAGGGGCTGACCGAGGCCGAGATCGTCTCGTGGCACGTCGCGGTCGGAGACACGCTCAAGGTCAACGACATCGTCTGCGAGATCGAGACCGCCAAGTCCATCGTCGAGCTGCCCACCCCGTACGCGGGGACGGTCGCCGCTCTCCTGGTCGCCGAGGGTGACACCGTCGCCGTCGGCACCCCGATCATCGCGGTCTCCGACGGCGCCGACGAGCCTGTTGCGCCGCCCCCGGGGACGGCGGAGCCGCCTCCGGTCGAGGAGCGGGCGGAGACGGGGGCCGAGCTGCCACCGGAGGCGGAGGCTGCGCCGGTCGCGACCCTCGTCGGGTACGGCCCGCGCGAGCGTCACTCCGTACGCCGGCGCCGCCGCGGCACCGTTTCCTCGCCGGCACCGGCCCCGACAGCGGCAGCCGCACCGGCTCCCGCGGCTGCACCGGCTCCGGCAGCGGCGCCGCCCGCCGCGGTCCGGACCCTCGCGAAGCCCCCTGTCCGCAAGCTGGCCAAGGACCTCGGCGTCGACCTCCGCCAGGTGCCGCCCGGCGACGGCGGAGTGGTACGCCGTCCGGACGTGGAGGCCTACGCGCGCCAGATCTCGACGCCGACCGCACCTGGGTCAGCCGCCCCGACCGTCGTCGCCGCGGCGACCGCATCCGGCGGTGGCGACCGGGAGACCCGCATCCCCATGAAGGGGGTGCGCAAGGCCACCGCGGAGGCGATGGTCGCCTCGGCGTTCACGGCACCCCACGTCACCGAATGGCTGACGGTCGACGTCACACGCTCGATGGAGCTGCTGGAGCGCATGCGCTCCGATCGCGCGCTGTCGGAGGTCAAGCTGTCGCCGCTCCTGCTCGTGGTCCGCGCGGTGTGCCTCGCGCTGCGACGCACGCCAGAGATGAACGCGTCGTTCGACAGCGAGCGGCAGGAGGTCGTGCTCAAGCACGACGTCCACCTCGGTATCGCCGCGGCCACTCCGCGCGGTCTGCTTGTCCCGGTCGTGCGTGACGCCGACCGCCGCTCGATGCCCGACCTCGCCGCCGAGATCGGAGAGGTCGTCCGGACGGCACGCGACGGCAAGACACAACCGTC